>NZ_JAMYSE010000005.1:0-192799 GCF_040321795.1 Mesorhizobium sp. M0244
GAGTTTCGCCAGCGAAACGGCCGCGAAAGGCGGTCCGTTCACACCGGTGCGCGACCGCAATGATCGCCTCGACCGGGCCGACTTGCCGGCTTTCGACAAGGAGATGGCAGCGCTTGCCGCCAAAGCGCGAGGCCTCGAAGCGCCGATCGCCGGCGCGCAGTCGGTCCGCAACGCTCTCATGCTGCCCTTCGACGAAGCGCTGGCGGCGGAACGTGCGCTGTTCGTGACGCTGGTCGGAGGCGACCAGTCGCGCGCCCAGCGACATTTGTTCTTTGCCGAACGTGAGGCGGCAAAGATCCCGGGCAAGGATTTCGGCAAGCGCAAGATCGCCCGGGTCGGTGTCATCGGCGCCGGCACGATGGGCGGCGGCATCGCCATGGCGTTCGCCAATGGCGGCTTTCCCGTGACCCTGCTGGAGACAACGCAGGAAGCGCTGCAACGCGGGCTGGCGACGATCGACAAGAATTATGGCGTTTCCGTTACCCGCGGATCGCTGAGCGAAGACGCCAGGCGTGAGCGGCTGGACTTGTTCAGGGGCAGCACCGACTATGCCGACCTCGCCGATTGCGATCTGGTCGTCGAGGCCGTGTTCGAGGAGATGGCGGTCAAGAAGGAAGTATTCGGCAGGCTCGACGCAGTGGCCAAGTCAGGCGCGATCCTTGCCACCAACACCTCCTATCTCGACGTCAACGAGATCGCCGCTTCGGCATCGCGTCCGCAAGATTTCCTCGGCATGCATTTCTTTTCGCCGGCTAACGTCATGAAGCTTCTGGAGATCGTCCGGGCCGACAAAACCTCGCCCGATGTGCTGGCGACCATCGTCGATCTGGCACGCCGGATCGGCAAGGTGCCGGTCGTCGTCGGCGTCTGCCACGGCTTTGTTGGCAACCGCATGCTGGCCGCGCGGGGTTCGGAACTAGAGACGCTTCTGCTCGAAGGCGCAACGCCGCGTCAGGTCGATCAGGCGTTCACCGATTTCGGCTGGCCGATGGGGCCGTTTCGGATGGGCGATCTCGCCGGCCTCGACATAGGCTGGCGCAACCGCAAGGCGCGCCGCCAGACGGCCGTGATCGCCGATGCGCTTTGCGAACAGGGGCATTTCGGCCAGAAGACCGGCAGCGGCTTCTATCGCTATGAGAACGGTTCGCGTGCGGCGCTGCCCAATCCCGAGGTCGAGGCACTGATCCGCGACAAGGCCGCCGAAAAGGGCGTCGCGCTGCGCGCGATCGGCACCGACGAGGTCATCGAACGCACGCTCTATCCGATGATCAATGAGGGCGCCAAAATTCTCGAAGAGGGGATTGCTGCCCGCGCCTCCGACATCGATGTCGTCTGGGTCAACGGCTATGGCTTCCCGGTGGGCAAGGGCGGGCCGATGTTCTGGGCCGGCCTCGAAGGCGTGGACAAGATCACCCGGCGGCTGGACCATTGGCACGGGCAGACCGGCAAGGACATTTTTCGGGTGGCATCCCGGCTCAGGCGGATGGCCGAAACCGGTTCCTGGGACGCCGTTGCCAGCTAGGCTGCTCGAGCGAGGCCAAATCGTGGACTACCGAATCCGCGCGTCCATGATCTCGACGAAACGCGCGAACAGACCGGCCTGCGACTTGATCTTGAGCTTGCGGTAAATATTGCGGCGATGAACCTTTACGGTTCCCGGCACGATGCGCATCGCCCTGGCTATCGATTCCGTGGAATGCCCCTGAAGCACCAGATCGACGACATGCTGTTCGCGCGGCGTGAGCGAAAGGCTCTTCCAGATATGAGCACGCTCGAACTCGTTGACTGGAGCAATCGCTTCGTCCCGCTTCGTCTCTGCCGGTTTGTCGGCCGGAAGGGCCGGCCAGCGCAGCCTGGCGAAGCCGATCACCGCCGGCGCCATGTCGCGCAGCAGCCTGGCATCGGCGGTTCCGAACGGGCCTGAAGCGCGCAATCGCATCAACGAGACGACCAGCGCGTCCTTGCCTGGCAGCGGCACGAAGAAGCCGACCTCCTCGGCCAACTTGGTCTGGCTATAGTACGAGCGATAATATTCGCTGGCATAGAAGCGGTCCGGCGCCAGTTCGCGCATGCGCCAGAAACCTTCCTTGCGCTCAACCGCCGCGTGGTGGAACGGGTCGAGCAGATAAGGCCCTTCCTGATAGAGCGCGACGAAGACGTGGCTTTCGGCCGGCGAGAATGTCTCGAACAGCAACGGCGGGCGGGATGCGCCGCGATAGCCGAAGATCACGCAGTGATCGAAGCTGACATGCTGCCGGAGCCAAGCGACCAGGGCCCTGCCGAAAAGCTCACCGCTCGTCTCCCGGGTCGCCGCGATGAGCGTCGCGAGCTGGCTGTATTCGTCGCTGCGCGATACGCCCAATTTGTACCCCTCCAGACGAGAAAATAGACGAAATATACCACCCGCGAGGTATATACTAGCCGTCATTGGCTCTGATAGCGTTCCGAGATCGTCTTGTTGCTGGAGCCGCAGCTTTGACCGCAGTGCCCGACATCGAGTTTCGCGGGGTCGCCAAACGCTACGGCAGCGTGACCGCGGTCAGCGGCATCGATCTTGCCATCCCGCCGTCTGCCTTTGTCGCCTTGCTCGGGCCGTCCGGCTGCGGCAAGACAACCTGCCTGCGCATGATCGGCGGCTTCGAACAGCCGAGCGAAGGTGCGGTGTTCATCCGTGGCCGCGACATGGCTGGCACGCCGCCTTACCGGCGCCCAGTCAACATGGTGTTCCAGCAATATGCGCTGTTTCCGCATCTGGATGTCGAGGACAACATCGCCTATGGGCTGCGCCAGGCGCGGCCGCGGCTGTCGTCGCGGGAGATCAGCCTGCGCGCCGGCGAGGCGCTCGCCATGGTGCGGCTTGCCGGCTATGGCCGCCGCAAGATCCACGAGCTTTCCGGCGGCCAGCAGCAGCGCGTCGCCTTGGCGCGCGCGCTGGTCAACAAGCCGGCGGTGCTGCTGCTCGACGAGCCCCTCGCGGCGCTCGACAAGAAGCTGCGCACCGACATGCAGATAGAGTTGCAGAACCTGCAGCGCGAGATCGGCATCACCTTCGTCCTCGTCACGCATGACCAGGAAGAAGCCCTGTCGATGAGCGATTTCGTCTGCGTCATGAATGGCGGGCGCATCGTTCAGCTTGGACAGCCGAGCGAAATCTATGACGAACCCGCCGACCTCTTCGTCGCCGATTTCGTCGGCAAGACCAATCTCTTGAGTGGCAAGGTCGCCGGGCATTCGGCCAACCTGGTCGAGGTGGCGCTTGCCGACGGCACAGTGATTGCCGCGCGCAAGCGGACTCCGCTAACTCAGGGCGAAGCCGTTTCGATCAGCCTGCGCCCTGAATCCCTGAGCCTTGGCGCGCCGGGAAGCGGCCGGCTGAACGGTATTGTGCGCAACCGGATATTTCTCGGTTCGACTGCGGAATATGCAATCGAGGTCCAGGGTATCGGGACGCTGCTCGCCAAGGCCGATCACCTGATCGGCGGTGGAAATCTCTTCAAGCCGGGTGAACCCGTTGCCATCGGCTTTACAACCGGAACGCCGCTGGCGTTTCTGGACCCCAAGAATAACGGGACCAACCAGAGGGAAAACAAACATGTCGAAATCATATCGTGACGGACTGCCGATAAGCCCTGAAAAATTCGTCGATCAATTGATGCGCCTCAAGCGCGGTTCCATCGGCCGCCGCGAGTTCCTTGGCCTCACCGGTCTTGGCATCGCAACGGCGGTAATGGCCCGCGAACTCGGCATCATGCCGTCGCCGGCCTTCGCCCAGGCGGGGCTTGGCGACCGGATGTCGATCGCCACCTGGCCCAATTATCACGACCCGGCGACATTCGAGAATTTCAAGGCCGAGACCGGCGTCGCCGTCGAGGTCAATGTGTTCGGGTCAAACGAGGAGATGCTGGCCAAGCTACAGGCCGGCGCCTCGGGCTGGAGCCTTTTCGTTCCGACCAACTACACGATCTCCACCTATAAGAAGCTCGGCATCATCGAGGCGCTCGATATGGCCAAGCTTGCCAATTACGACGGTTCGAAAGAAGACCCGCGCTTCACTGGGGAAGGCACGATCGATGGCGTGACCTACGCGGTGCCGAAAAATTGGGGCACCACCGGCTTTGCCGTAAACACCAAGAAACTGACCAAGCCGATGACGAGCTGGAAGGAATTCTGGGACACGGCCATGGCCGAGGGCGATGGCCGGACCATGGTCCATGACTACCAGCTCACCACGATCGGCAACGCGCTGAAATATTTCGGCTTCTCGTTCAACTCGCTGAAGCAGGACGAACTCGCCAAGGCGGAGGAATTGCTGCTGAAGGTCAAGCCGCACCTGTTCGCTGTTTCCAGCGACTATCAGCCGTCGATGCGTGCCGGTGACGCCTGGATGACGATGTGCTGGACCAATGACGGAGCGCAGCTCCACCGCGACATTCCCGAGATCGCCTATGTGCTTGGCAAGGAGGGCGGCGAGATCTGGACCGACTTCTACGCCATTCCGAAGGATGCGCCCAACAAGCCCGCCGGCTATGCCCTGCTCAATTACCTGATGGATCCGAAAGTCGCGGTCAAGGAGCACCTGGCCAACGGTGCGCCTTCCACCGATGCGCGGGTCAATGCGCTGCTGCCCAAGGAGGTGCTGGAAAATCCGATCCTCTATCCGGCGGCGGATCTGCTGAAGCCGCTCGAATTCGGTGCAGCTGCGACTTTGACCGACCCGGGCCGAGCCGAACTGATGGCACGCTTCAAGTCGGCTTGACCCGTGCGGACCGCAGGTCCGATGCAGGCAACTCACCCGGCGGGCAGATGTCCGCCGGCACCGGGGCGGTTTTCAATGCGCAGCAATGTCTTTCGTCACAATCTCCTGACCGCCTTGCTGCTCGGTCCGGCAACCGCGTGGCTGGTGGTGTTCCTGGTCTTGCCGTTCGTCGCGATCGCCGTCTTCAGCGTCGGCGAGCGGGCGCCGGAAGGTGGCTATCAGGCCGCTTTCACCTTGGCGCAATATGCCAATCTTCCGGCGCGTGCGACCGCCTTCTGGAACACGATGGTGCTGGCGCCGGCGGGCGCACTGGCCTGTCTTCTCGTTGCCTATCCGGTCGCCTACTACCTCGCCTTGCGCGCGCCGGAGCGCTGGCGGCTGATCCTGCTGGCGCTTGTCGTCATCCCGTTCTGGACCAGCCTGCTGATGCGAACCTATGCCTGGATGTATGTTCTTGGCGGGCGTGGCATCCCGGCTCTGCTGGCCTATGTCGGGATCGAGGATGTGCGGCTGATCAACACGCCGGGAGCGGTTCTGCTCGGCATCGTCTATGGCTATCTGCCGCTGATGATCCTGCCGATCTATGTCAGCCTCGAGCGGCTCGACCGCCGCTTGCTGGAGGCCTCCGCCGATCTTGGCGCGACGCCGATCTCGACATTCCTTGGCGTGACGCTGCGGCTGTCGCTGCCGGGTGTGATGACCGGCTTCTCGCTGGTCATGATCCTGCTGCTCGGCGAATATCTGATCCCGACACTGCTCGGCGGCGGCAAGGTGTTCTTCATCGGCAACGCGCTGGTCGATCTGTTCTTGCAATCACGCAACTGGCCGTTTGGATCGGCAATCGCCATCACGTTGGTTCTGGTTGCGGTGGTGGTTCTGCTTGCCGCGAACCGTGTTTCGACCCGGCTTTCGGGTGCCCGCCGGGTGGATCTGATCTGATGCGTGCCTTCGTCGTTTCGGTCTTTGCTTTTCTCTACCTGCCGATCGCGCTGGTGGTGCTGTTCTCTTTCAACGCCGGCCACCACGCCAGCGAGTTCACCGGCTTCTCGGTGCAATGGTACGGCAAGGCACTGGCGAACCCGTTCCTGGTCGAAGCGCTGAAGAACAGCCTGTTCATCGCCACGACCAGCGCCTTGCTCGCAGCGCTGTGCGGCACGGCGGCGGCGCTTGGCCTGGCGCGCGTCGGCGTGCGGACCCGGGCTATTTTCGATGCGCTGCTCGGTGCTGCGATCGTCGTTCCTGGCGTCGTCATCGGCATCTCGACGCTGGTCGCGCTCGTCCAGCTGTTCGCGGTGGTCAACCCGTTTGTCGCTTCATTGTGGCCGAGCGATCAGCCGCCGCGCCTGGCGCTCGGCTACGGGTCGATCATTGCCGCGCATGGCCTGTTTTCGATGGCGCTGGTGGCGATGATCGTCGGTACACGCCTCGGCAGCCTGGACCGCAATCTGGTCGAGGCCTCAAATGATCTCTATGCCACCCCGCTGACGACCTTTCGCAGCATCGTCTTGCCGCAGATCATGCCCGCGGTAATCGCCGGCTTCCTGCTCGCCTTCACATTTTCCTTTGATGATTTCATCGTCGCTTTCTTTGTTGCCGGAGCGCAGACGACATTGCCGATCTATGTCTTTGCCTCGATCCGGCGCGGGGTCACGCCGGAGATCAATGCCATCGCGACGATCGTGCTCGTCGCCTCCGTACTGCTCGTGGTGCTCGCCCAATGGCAGCTGCGCCAACGAAAACCATCACACTGAAAGACAAAAACATGATTCTGAGAGATCGCATCGCCGTGGTGACGGGTGCCGGGTCAGGGATCGGGCGTGCCGGCGCCATGATGATGGCCAGAGAGGGCGCGGTTCTGGTGATCGCCGACAGGGACCAGGCTGCCGGGGAAGCAACGGCGTCAGATATTCGTGCCGCGGGTGGTCGAGCTGAGGCGATCACTACCGATGTCGGCGACGACGCGGCGGTCGAGCGCCTCATTGCGGGAACGCTGGGCCGGCATGGGCGGATCGATATCCTGCACAACCATGCCGGAATCCAGATCGGCGGCACGCTGACCGAAGTCGGCGCCGACGGCATGGATGCCTCATGGCGGATCAATGTGCGGGCGCAATTCCTCGCGGCCAGGCTCGTCATGCCGTCGATGATGGAACAGGGCGGCGGTGTCATCCTGAACACCGCCTCGAATTCGGGTGTGTTCTACGACCGAGAGATGATCGCCTACGCTACCTCAAAACATGCCGTGGTTGCGATGACCCGGCAGATGTCGCTCGACTATGCCAAACACAATGTGCGCGTCAACGCGCTCTGTCCGGGCTGGGTCGACACGCCCTTCAACGAACCGTTCATCGCTCAGATGGGCGGGCGGGCAGCGATCGAAAGCTATGTCCGCACCAAGATTCCCATGCAGCGCTGGGCCAGCGCGGAGGAAATCGCCGAAGCGATCCTGTTCCTCGTCTCCGACCGCTCGTCCTTCATGACCGGTCAGGCGCTGGTGATCGACGGCGGCGAAAGCATCGGCTGATCCGCCGCTCCCGGCGGGCGGGAGCTGAAATTCTCTTTGGCCTAACGGCCGGCGGCGAGATGTGCTTTCGTCTCCCCGAGAATGCGGCCAACATGGCCGCGCCGGGAGCGGAAATCGTCAGTGCAAGAGAGAGGCTGCATAATGGCCGAGGCCTATATCTGCGACTATATCCGCACGCCGATCGGGCGCTTCGGCGGTTCGCTGTCGGCGGTCCGTGCCGACGATCTGGGCGCGACACCGCTGAAGGCGCTGGTCGAGCGCAATCCCGGCATCGACTGGGCTGCCATCGATGACGTCGTCTATGGCTGTGCCAATCAGGCCGGCGAGGACAATCGCAATGTGGCGCGCATGGCGCTGCTGCTCGCCGGCCTGCCCAAGGAGGTTTCCGGCTCGACCGTCAACCGTCTCTGCGGTTCGGGCATGGATGCGGTGATGATTGCTGCTCGCGCGATCAAGGCAGGCGAGGCGGAGTTGATGATTGCCGGCGGCGTCGAATCGATGAGCCGTGCTCCTTTCGTCATGCCGAAGGCCGAGACCGCCTTTTCGCGCAATGCCGAGATCCACGACACCACCATCGGCTGGCGCTTCATCAATCCGCTGATGAAGAAGCAATACGGCGTCGATTCGATGCCGGAGACCGGCGAGAACGTCGCCGAGGATTTTTCGATCTCGCGCGCCGACCAGGACGCCTTTGCCGCGCGTAGCCAGGACAAGGCGGTAGCCGCCCAGGCCAATGGCCGTCTGGCGAAGGAGATCACCCCAGTGACGATCGCGCAGCGTAAGGGCGATCCGGTGATCGTATCAAAGGACGAGCATCCCCGCGCGGGCACGACGGTCGAGGCGCTGGCCAAATTGCCGACGCCGTTCAGGCAAGGCGGTACGGTCACGGCCGGCAATGCGTCGGGCGTCAATGACGGCGCGGCGGCGCTGATCGTCGCCTCGGAAGCAGCCGTGAAAGAATACGGCTTGACGCCGATCGCCCGCATCCTCGGCGGTGCCGCCGCCGGCGTGGCGCCGCGCATCATGGGCATCGGCCCTGTGCCGGCCACGCAAAAGCTATGCGCCCGGCTCGGCCTGACGCCGCAAGAATTCGATGTCGTGGAGCTCAACGAAGCCTTTGCCTCCCAAGGCATCGCCGTGCTGCGCCAGCTCGGCATTGCCGAGGACGCGGAGCACGTCAATCCGAATGGCGGCGCCATCGCGCTAGGCCATCCGCTCGGCATGTCCGGCGCGCGCATCACCGGCACGGCGGCACTGGAACTGCGCGAACGCGGCGGCCGCTACGGCCTCGCCACCATGTGCATCGGTGTCGGCCAGGGCATCGCCGTGGCGCTGGAGAGGTTGTGAGGCAAGCATCATCGCGCCGATCGTTTGAAACGGCGCGATTGCGCGAACGTTTACAGCCGCCTTGCGCGGTCAAATTTGACCATGTGGACAAAAGCCGGGCACCGTTCCATAGTTCCTCCGCTGATATTCCAGAGAAAAGAGCCGGCTCGACACGGCGCCAATCAGAGGGGCATGCAATGGACAACAAAAAGAGCAAAATCCAGTCGAAACGCGAAGGGCTTTCGCGCCGCAATGTGCTGGAACTGGGCGCGCTCGGCTTGGCGGCAGCGATGCTGCCGGGCCGTGCCTTCGCCAAAACCAAGAAGCTGAAAGTGGCGGCGATCTTCGCCACGCCGATCGAGGAGCCGTGGGACAACCAGATCCACGTCGCCCTGCAGAAGGCCGAGAAGGAACTCGGCGTCGAGTACAAATGGTCGGAGAAGGTGCAGACCGCCGATTTCAGCCGGGTCATGCGCGAATATGCGCAAGGCGGCTATGAGCTGGTGCTGGGCGATGCCTTCGCCGCCGAGCGCGAATCCCGCAGGACGGCCAAGCAGTTCCCGAAAACCGCCTTCCTGTTCGGCTCCGGCGCCGGGCCGGCCGAGCCGAATTTCGGGGTCTTCGACAACTGGATCCACGAGCCGGCCTATCTCTCCGGCATGATCGCCGGAAAGATGTCGAAGTCAGGCACGATCGGCGCCGTCGCGGCGATGGGCATTCCGGAAGTGAACCGGCTGGTCAACGCCTTCTTTGCCGGCGCCAGGGAGGTCAATCCCAATATCAAGAAGAAGGTCGCCTTCATCGGCTCGTTCTTCGATCCGCCAAAGGCAAAGGAAGCGGCTATCGCCCAGATCGACGCCGGCGTCGACGTGATCTATGCCGAGCGCTTCGGCGTCATCGAAGCGGCGGCGGAGAAGAAGATCCTCGCCATCTCCAACATGTCCGACCAGTCGAGCCTCGGCCCCGACACGGTGATCACCGGGCCGGTCTGGGACATGTATCCGACGGTCGAGCAGGCGATCAAGCTGGTCAAGGCCGGCGTCTTCACCGCGCAGGACTACGGCGATTTCTCGCGCATGGCCAAGGGAGGCTCCTATCTCGCGCCATACCACAAATTCGACAAGACGCTGCCGGCCGAGGTCAAGGACCTGGTGGAGAAGAAGAAGGCCGAGATCCTCGACGGCAATTTCCGCGTCGATGTCGACGAGAATACGCCGGTTTCGGATTAGGTGCTTGCCCTCCCCCTTGAGGGGAGGGTGGCCCGCGGGGCCGCGTGGGGTCCGCGGCGACGCGCTCCATCTTTTTTCAGTCAGAGGTCGAGGCAGTTGAGGTGACCCCTCCCGCCTCGCTTCGCTCGGCACCCTCCCCTCGAGGGGGAGGGGTATCCGCGCCACTCTCACCAGGAGCACCCTTGCCTACCCCACTCATAGAAATGCGTGGCATCTCCAAGAGCTTCGGCGCTGTGAAGGCGAACGAAGCCGTCGATCTCAGCGTCGCGCCGGGCGAGATTCTCGGGCTGCTTGGCGAAAACGGCGCCGGCAAGACGACGCTGATGAACGTGCTGTTCGGCGCCTATGCGCCCGACGCCGGCGAGATCCTGGTCCAAGGCCGGCCGGTGACGATCAACAGCTCGGCCGACGCGCTTGCCGCCGGCATCGGCATGGTGCACCAGCACTTTCATCTCGCACCGCGGCTTTCGGTGCTGGAAAACCTTTTGATCGGCATCCCCGGCAGATCGGGCCGGATCAACCGCGCCGGCGGGCTGGCGCGGCTCGCCGAGATCGGCCGCCAGCACGGGCTGACGCTCGACCCAGACCTCTCCGTCTCGGCGCTGTCGGTCGGCGAGCAGCAGCGGCTCGAGATCGTCAAGGCGCTGTTTCGCGGCGCGAGGCTGCTGATCCTCGACGAGCCGACGGCGGTGCTGGCGCCGACCGAGGTCGACGGATTGTTTTCGGCGTTGCGCTCGATGGCGGCGCAGGGGCTCGGCATCATCTTCATCTCGCACAAGCTCAACGAGGTGCGGGCGCTGACGCATCGCTGCGTGGTGCTCAGGCATGGGCGCGTCGCCGGCCGCGTCGATGCGCCGGCCAGCACGACATCCTCGGAGATGGCGCGGCTGATGTGCGGCCACGAGATCGTGCCGCCGGCCAGGGGACCGTCGACCCCCGGTGCCGCAGTGCTGACCCTCGACGGCATTTCGACATCACGCCATTCCGGCATGGCGCTGCGCGACGTGTCGCTGTCGGTGCGTGGCGGAGAGATCCTCAGCATTGCCGGTGTCTCCGGCAATGGCCAGCGCGCGCTTGCCGAGGTGATCTCCGGCGTGCGTGCGCCCGATGCCGGACAGATGACCATAGCCGGCAAAGCGGTTTCCCGGTTCTCGCCGCGCGCCGTGCAGGCGCTCGGCCTCGGCCGCATTCCGGAAGACCGCATGACGACCGGGCTGGTCACCAATCTGCCGCTCGCCGATTCGATGGTGCTGCCGCGCATCGGCGCCTACGCATTCAGCCGCAATGGCCTGCTCAAGCCGGATGCGATCCGCGCCTTCACCGAGGCGCAGATCAAGGCCTATGACATACGCTGCCCCGGGCCGATGACGCGCGCCGGGGCGCTTTCCGGCGGCAATCTGCAGAAGGCGCTTTTGGCGCGCGAACTCGCCTTCGATCCGAAGGTGCTGATCGTTTCGCAGCCGACACGCGGCCTCGATATCGGCGCCGCGCGCTTCATCCACGAAAAGTTCCTCGACATGCGTGCCAAGGGCTGCGGCATCATCGTCATCGGCGAGGATCTCGAAGAACTGCTGATGCTCTGCGACCGCGTCGCGGTGATGTATGAGGGGCACATCGTCGGCACGCTGGACAGCGCCGATGCCACCGTCGCCAGACTTGGATTGATGATGACCGGGGCGGAGGCTTGATGTTCCGTCTCGAGGCCCGCACCTCAACGCCCGCCTGGTTCAATCTGGCGCTGCCGCTGCTCGCCATCGGCGCGACGCTGGTGCTGTGCAGCGGCCTCATCGCATTGGCTGGCGCCGGCGTGATCGAGGCCTATGGCGTGATGTTTTCGGCGTCCTTGGGAGACAGCTACGCCATCACCGAAACGCTGGTGCGTGCCGCGCCGATGATCTTCACCGGCCTTGCCGTGGCGGTCGCCTTCCGCGCCAAATTCTGGAACATCGGCGCCGAGGGGCAATTGCTGGCCGGTGCGGTGGCGAGCTGCGCGGTCGGTGCGATCCCGATGCCGGGGCCGCTCGCCATGTTGCTGATGGCGGTGGCGGGCGCTGCCGCCGGCGCTGCCGTCGCCCTGATCCCGGCGACGCTGCGGGTAAAATTCAAGGTCGACGACGTGGTCAGCTCGCTGCTGCTCAACTCGGTCATTTTCTATGCGTTGATGGCGCTGATCGAGGGACCCTGGAAGGACAGTTTCAGCGGCTACCCGATCTCGCCGCCGATCGAGGACACGGCGAATTTCCCGGTGCTGCTCGAAGGCACGCGGCTGCATCTCGGTGTCGTCGCGGGGCGGGTCGCCGCGCCGGTGATCTGGTTCCTGATCGCGCGCACCACGCTCGGCTTCCGGATCAAGGTGACTGGCGAAAATCCCGAGGCGGCGCGCTATGGCGGCATCAATGTCGAGCGGGTGCTGATTTCGACGGCGCTGCTGTCCGGCGCCTTGGCCGGCCTTGCCGGCGTCGGCGAGGTCGGCGGCGTGCATTTCCAGGTGATGAGCGACATCTCGCCGGGCTATGGCTATTCCGGCATCGTCGTTGCCATGCTGGCGAGGCTCAATCCGCTCGGCGTGGTGCCGGCGGCGATCTTCCTTGCCGCCGTCATGACCGGCGCCGAGGCGATGTCGAGGGCCACCGGCGTTCCGGCCTTCCTCAGCGATGTTATTCAGGGAACCGCATTGCTTGCCATGCTGGTGGCGCTGCTGTTCACCGCCTATCGCCTCCGCCGCGTGGGAACAGCCAAATGAGCGTGGTGCTGGAACAGATCTTCCAAGTCGGCTTCCTGGCCGCGATCATCCGGATCGCCACGCCGCTAGCGTTTGCGACGCTGGGCGAGATGTTTTCCGAACGCGCCGGCGTGCTCAATCTCGGCATCGAAGGCATCATGCTGCTGTCGGCGATGACCGGCTTCACCGCGGCGAGCCTCAGCGGCAGCCTGTGGCTCGGCGTGCTTGCGGCGGTGCTGACCGGGGCGCTGATGGGCGCCGTGCATGCGCTGTTCACCGTGGCGCTCGGCCTCAGCCAGCATGTCTGCGGCATCGGCGTGACGCTGTTCAGCTCCGGCCTCGCCTATTTCCTCTACCGGCTGATCTTCGGTCAGCAATCCGTGCCGCCGAACATTAGGGGATTCGAGACGCTGCCGATCCCGATCCTGTCCGACATACCGATGCTCGGGCCGGCGGTGTTCAACCAGTTCTCGCTGGTCTACATGGCGATTTCAGCCATTCCCCTGGCCGCCTTCGTGCTCTACCATACGCCCTGGGGCCTGTCGGTGCGCATGGTCGGCGAAAATCCGCGCGCCGCCGATTCTGCCGGCGTCAGCGTGATCGCGACGCGCCTCCAGGCGGTGATCCTCGGCGGTGCCTTGATGGGGCTGGCCGGCGCCTTCCTGTCGATGGCGCAGTTCAACGCCTTCACCTTCGGCGTCGTTTCGGGGCGCGGCTGGGTGGCGATCGCGCTCGTCGTCTTCGGCCGCTGGGACCCCTGGCGCTCGGCAGGCGCGGCACTGCTGTTCGCCTTCGTCGATGCCTTGCAATTGCGCATGCAGGCAAGCGGGCTCGGCCACATTCCTTATGAGGCGTTCCTGATGCTGCCCTTCATCTTCACCATCGTCGCCATGGCGGTGATGTCGCGCAATGCTGTTGCCCCTTCGGCGCTGCTCAAGCCGTTTCGGCGCGAAGAACGGTAACGGCGCTCCGCCGTTCACATCGCAGTGAAGCCGTTATCGACGAACAGATGGGCGCCGTTGACGAAGCTGGCCTCGTCGCTGGCCAGGAACAAGGCTGCCCTTGCCACCTCTTCCGGCTCGCCGATCCGCCCTTGCTGCGCGGCCATTGCCGCGTCTGAGACATCGATGCCGAGTTTGTCGAGATCGGCGACCTCGCGCAGGCCGTGCGGTGTCCTGATGAAGCCGGGACAGACCGCATTGCAGCGGATGTTGCGGTCGCGGAACTCGACGGCGATGGCGCGCGCGAACATGTGGCAGGCACCCTTGGTAGTGTCGTAAAGCACCTCCATCGGCGTCGCCGCCACCGCCGAGATCGAGGAGGTGCAGACGATGGAACCCCCGCCGGCGGCGATCATGCCGGGCAGCACGGCGCGCGTCATCAGGAACATCGAACGCACATTGACGGCATGCAGCCAGTCCCACTCCTGCAGCGTGGTCTCCAGGAAAGGTTTGATGACGATGGTGCCGGCGTGATTGAACAGCGTGGTGACCGGGCCGAATGTTTCCGTCACGCCCTTCACCCCCGCTTCGACGTGCGCCTCATCCGACACGTCGGCGACCCAGTGCTCGGCGACATGGCCGCGCTCCCTGATCGCCGCCGCGGTGGCGGCGGCCGCCTCGCCGTTGCGGTCGATGATCGCCACCTTGGCGCCCTCGGCCGCGAAAAGCTCCGAGGCCGCACCGCCCATTCCCGTCGCACCGCCGGAGATGATGGCGACCTTGCCGGCCAGTCTTGTGCCCATGTTTTTGCTCCCTGTTGCTCTGCCGTGACGTAGCGGCTTCCGCTCGAGCAGCGATGCTATCCTTCATCCCTTGGATGGCCAAGGAGCCGCAGGTGCATGGACCTGACGTTTTCTGCCGTCATCACGACAGGTCTCAAAAAGGCAGCTCTAAGCCACAAAGGAACCAATTTGTCTTCCGTTTTGAGAAAACTATTCTACGGAGCGCTCGAAAATAGCAATCGACAAAGTCTACTGATTTTATAGATTAATCCGCGAGACGGAGGTCGATATGTCCTACAGCCAGAACACTCAGACTGCCCGCAAAGGCCAAAGGTTGGGTTCCGACCAGGTATGGCGGCCAGCCTATGCCGGCGCTTTCGCCTATCTCGTCTTTGCCCTTGCATTCGTATTCACCGGGGCAGTCGTACTGGGGCTGATCCCCTGATCGTTAAGGCCCTGATTTCATCGAGATAGCGGCCTGCCGCTTGCGAATTCCGGAGTTGGATGAACCGAATGCCGGCGCTTTTGCGCGCCGTGATTGCGACGTGATGTCCATGATTCCGTACGTGAAGGAGGAGATGGCAATGCCGATCGAGTTCACGCATGTTCCCGGTAAAACCCGCCCTGCCGACGCCGGCTTTTTCTACGACTTTGTCGAGACCGCGACGAAGCTGTCGCTGATCGAGGATGCCGGATTCCAGAAGATCGTCGTCGACGACCAGGCCGGGCTGCTGACCAATATGGACCTTGCGGCCCAGGCACTGGATCGCACCTCGTCCCTGGAGGTCGTTCTCATCCATTGGGCGGGTGTGATCGAGCCGATCGTGGCAGCACGGCAGCTCGCCGCGCTTGATGCGAAAAGCGGCGGCCGGCTGTCGCTCAGGATGCTCAGCGAGCCGCTGAGCGACGATGATGCCGAGGCACGTCCGGTCGGCCACACGGTCGTCTGGCAACGCATCGACGAATATCTGGTGCTGCTGAAGCGGTTGTGGTCGAACGACAGACCGTTCGACCATGAAGGCGCCTTTTACAGCATCAAAGGCGGCTATGTGCCGCGCAAGGGGCCGCATGGTGTGACCATCCGCATGGGCGGACAGTCCGGCACGGCGCTCAGGGTCGCGGGCAGGCATGCGGATGTGTTCGAGCTGGCGCCGGGCTCGCTCACCGAAATCCGCCAGTCTATGCAGCGTGTACGCAGCGCCGCCGCCGAACACGGCCGGGCTGGCAAGCTGCGTTTCGCGCTTCCCGTCCGAATCCGTTCGGAAGACAAACCGGCCGTTTCCTGCTGGAAGGCGGTCGAACTTGCAGGGCCGCCAGCGCGGGTCGCGCTGTCGCTGCTACCCTATGCGGCTCTGGGAATCCAGGAATTCATGATCGTCGGCCTCGACAGGCCACGCGAAATCGCCACGGCTGGCCGCGAGGTGGTCGCGCTGCTGCGCAACTCGCTGGCGCGTCGCGAGGCCGATGCCCCGCAGCCCGGGACGTTTGCGTCACGCGCAACACAAGGCGTGCGTGCCGGCTGCTGAAGAAGGCGTGCCGGCAAATGGATTAACACTCCGCCGCAGCCACGTACGTTGGCGGCCTACCGCCATTCCGGGAAAGCCGCGTAAGCGGCCTTGGTCAGTGCCGGGATCTCTCCGTCGGGCACAGAGCTGTAGGGCCAGAGCAGTCGCGGGCCGAGCGGCGCCCAGCCGCCGGCGGCGGCCATCGCCTTGTCGAGTGCTGCATCGCTGACATTGTAGCGAGCGCGAAACGGCAGGACATATGCGGCGAGGAAGGCCTGTATGCGCGCCTCGACTTCGGCAGCGGCGGCCATGTCGGTGCGGATCATTTGCCACCATATCACCGCGCCCTTCGGGTTGAGGCAGGCGACATTGGAATAGCTGCCATGGGCTCCCCCAGCATATCCTGTTGCCAGCGTGTGGCCGGGGACGAAGACGGAGAATCCGTCCAGTTTGCGGCGCATGTCGGCATACCAGTCGGCGTCGCCGCCCGGCAGCTTGGCGCCGACCAGCGATGGCACGGCCGCGCGCAGCCGGGCAATGCCTTCGAGCGTCAGGCGGCGCTTGGCATGCGGCGGGTTGTAAAGCACCAGCGGCGCTTCGGTCGCGGCCTCGCACAGGCCGCCGACAAAGCGCATAACCTCGTCGTCGCTGGGCGGCCACCAGTCGGGCAAGGTGAATTGCACCGCCGCCGGGCGAAGTGCGGCCACCCGCGTCAGCCGCTCCAGCGCGACACGCGGATTGGACTGGCTGATGCCGATCTGGAAGGGAAGGCCCGCGCGACCGGCTATTTCGGCGACCATCTCACAAAGCCGGTCGAATTCGGGTTCGGTCTGGCAATGGAATTCGCAGGCCGTGCCGTTGGAATAGATGCCGTCGACACCCGATGCGCAGAGCCGTGCGATTGTCTCTTCCGTCGCCTCCCAGTCGATTGCTCCGCGATCGTCGATGGCCAGCATCACTGCGCCCCAGACACCGCGCGGTGCGTATGCGGGCAAGCGGGGCAGATGGTCGAGATCAGCGCGCACCGGCGATCTCGTGCTCGCGGCGGGTTTCGTTCGACGCAAAGGCAGCCTCGATGATGGCAATCATCTTGCGTCCATAGACACCGTCGAGCGGCACCGGCTTGTCGTCGGCAATGGCATCGCGCATCGCCGTCCATTCGCGCACCAGCGCGTTCTGCATCCAGTTCGGCTCGAACGAACCGGGCAGCTCGGTCCAGGCCGTGTCGCGGCCAAGCATGGTGCCGCGGTCCATGTCGATGCGCAGCGTTCCCTGTTCGCAGACCAGATCCATGGCGTAGCCGCTCGCGCCGGTGCGGTAGCCGACGCTCTGCACCTGGCCGATGCCGCCGCCGGCGAAGCGCAATCCAAGCAGGGCGCTGTCGTCGGCTTCCTGGTCATGGAACTTGGCGCCGAGCATGGCGCTCACCGACACGACATCGTCATCCATCAGCCAGACCAGACGGTCGAGCGCGTGGATGCCGGCCGTCAACAGCATGCCGCCGCCGGTCGCCTTGCGCAGATGCCAGTCGCGGCGATTGTGCTCCATCCACAGCTTGATGATCCAGCTCGATCCGATGAGTGGCCGGCCGAGCTCTCCTTCCTCCAGCTTCTGCCTGGCCGCCATGCAGGGCAGGGCGAAATGCATGAGATGGGCGACCATCAGCTTGACGCCGCTATCGGCCACGGCGGCATTGATCGCATCGCAGACGGCCGCCGTCGGCGCCATCGGCTTTTCGAGCAGGATGTGCTTGCCGGCGTTTGCCGCGCCGATGGCCATTTCGGCATGGAGATGGTGGGGGCTGGCAATGAGGACCGCGTCGACCTCCTTGTCGTCCAGCAGCTTGCGCCAGTCGGTGTAGCCGCGGCCGCCATGTTCGGCGGTGAATCGCTCCAACGCATCGGTATTTCCCCGGCAGGACGCGACGAGGCGAGTATTTCCAACCTCGCGGATTGCCCGCGCATGGGCCGCGCCGAAATCGCCGGCGCCGATAATTCCTATTCCAATCATGGTTCTGCCTTTTCATAAGCGGCGTCGATCAGCGACATCGCTGCAGCATAATCCTCGATGGACACCGACGGAGGCGCCTTTCTGGCGAGCCGGTCAAGCGTGTCGCGCATGAACAGACGATAGCGGGTTGCCGGCAGTTCGGCCGGCAAATCGACGATTGCCGCGTCGTCGAGCGTGGCGCACATGGCATGATCGCCGTGATCGACCAGGGTCGCATTGGCACTGACGATGCGCCATTCGAAGTCGCCGCCGGGGCGCATCGAGGCAAAGGTGTAACCGGCCTCGACGATGAAAAGCGCGCCGGCCTCGTCTTCCAGCACCAGCAGCGCATGGTCCTCGACCGGGCCGGGATGGATGCGGTTTGCTATCGACACGGTTTTCAGGTCAAGCCTGCCGGTTGCAAGGCTGAGTGCCGCGTCGACGCCGTGTATGCCGAGGTTCCTCAATGCACCTCCGCCACCAACCGCCGGGTCGACGATCCAGGCGACACCGTCGGCGATGTAGCGTTGCGGCGGACCATTGACCAGCCGGAAATGGCAATGCGCCACCGCACCGGCGCGGCCCTCCCGGCGCAGCCGGTCAAAGGCGGTAACGGCCGGCCCGAAACGGTTGGGCAGGGGCACAGCAACAAAGGCCTGGTGCTGCGTGGTAAGGTCGCGCAGCGCCATCAGTTCTCTCGTATGGCTGGCCGCCGGCTTCTCCAGGATCAGCGGTATCCCTGCCTCGATGATCGCACGTGCCCGGGCCGGTACCGCTGAGGGATGCCCCATCAACAGGATCACGTCCGGCGGGCTGGAGAGTATCTCCGTGAAATTCGCGATGAACGGCAGGTCATGACGCGCGGCGAAGGCATGCGCGTGGCGGGGATTCTCGTCCCAGACGCCGGCGATTTCGGCGCTATAGAAGCGTGCGGCATCGAGGTGCATTTCGGCGTGCCAGTGGCTCGATCCGGCAAGGGTAATCTTCATTCGGAGGCGGCACTTTTGCTATGGGCTTGCAGGATATCCTACAAGTGGCTATACGACAAGCGGTGGGCAACAACGGCCCATCCGACGGAAATGGAAACCAATGGAATGGCGGAACTGAAGTCGATCGAACCGTTGAGCAGACCGCCGCTGCTGCACGTCACCGTGCAGGAAAGCCTCAGGGCCTATATCGAAAGCAACAAGCTCAAGGCAGGCGATCCCCTGCCGCCGGAAACATTCCTGGCGCAGCGGCTCGGCGTCGGCCGCAACTCTGTACGGGAAGCGATCAAGGCGCTGGAATCGATCGGCATCCTGGAGACGCGGCGCGGCATCGGCGTGTTCGTCAAGGAGTTCTCGTTCAAGCCGCTGCTGGATAACCTCGCCTACGGCTTGCAGGATTCGCTGCGCGACGTCGAAGAGCTGCGCGAAATCCGCCGGGTACTGGAAACCGGCCTCATCGCCAAGACGATCGAGATGATCAGCGCCGAAGACATCGAGGCGCTGCGCCAGCTGACCGAGCGCATGCGGCAACGTGCCGAACGCCACGAGAGCTTCGCCGAAGAGGACCAGCAATTCCATCAGATGCTGTTTCGCTGCCAGAACAATCGCATGCTGAGTGCGTTGATCGACATCTTCTGGGTGGCGTTCAACAAGGCCTCGAACTTCACCAGCCTCGACAATCCGACGCCGCTGGCGACATGGCGCGACCATCACGAGATCGTCGAGGCGGTCGCCGCCAAGGATGTCGACCAGGCACGCCGGCGGCTCGACGACCATTACCGGGGGATCCAGCAAGTCATCGCCAAAAACCGAACACCCTGAACATGCCAAGGGAGGAAACCATGCGCATCAGGACTCTCGCATTCTCTATCGCCGGGCTGTTGCTCGCCGGCATTGGCCCAGTGACCAGCGTCCAGGCACAAAGCGCCAAGACCATCGCCGGCGGCTTCGACGTCGGCCCCGGCGGCTTTCCCAAGAACTTCAACCCGCTGGTCGCGACCGGCGGCTACACCTGGCTCAGCACCTATTTCGAACCGCTGGTCATCTTCAATGCCGGGTTGACCGAGATCGAAGGCGACCTCGCCAAGGACTACAAGATCAGCGACGACCAACTGAGCTACACGTTCAATCTGGTCAACGAGACTTGGCACGACGGCAAGCCTTTCACGTCGAAAGACGTCAAGTTCACGCTTGAGCTTGCCAAGAACAAGGCCTCCGGCAGTTTGTTTGCGGCGCGCCTCGCCAACGTCGCCTCGGTCGAAGCGCCGGATGACCACACAGTGGTGGTCAAGCTGTCGAAACCGAACGGCTCGTTGCTATCCATCCTCTCGCAGCTGATGATCCTGCCCGAGCATGCCCTGGCCGCTCTGCCGCCGGAATCGCTGGCGACAAGCACGTGGTGGTCGACAACTCCGGTCGGCACCGGCCCGTTCAAGTTCAATCGCTACGTGACCGACCAATATGTCGAGCTGGCAGCCGATGACGATTATCGCGGCGGCAAGCCGAAGGTAGACGTGCTCATCAACCGCTATTTCGAGTCGCCTGCGGCGGCCGTCGCTGCGCTCCGCGCCGGCGAAATCCAGTTCACTTATGTCGAGCCCGACGATGCGGGATCCTTCAAGACCGACAGCAATTTCAAGGTGATCGAAGGTGCCTCCTACGTGGTCAACTATATCGGCCTCAATCAGAAGGTCGACCTGTTCAAGGATATCCGCGTCCGCCAGGCGATCATGTACGCGATCGATCGCAACGCCATCATAGACAGCCTTTATGGCGGTGCCGCCAAGCCGGCCAATTGCGGCTATGTCGCGCCGCATCTCGTTCCCGAAGGCCTCGAACCCTATGCCTACGATCCGGCCAAGGCCAAGGCGCTGCTGACCGAGGCGGGCTGGGACAAGCTTAACGGCGACAAGCCCATTACCTTGCTGACCTATTACGGCTCGCCGCAAGCGGCCAATGTGATGGCCGCCATCCAGTCGATGCTGGCCGAGGTCGGCATCAATGTGGTGCCGCGCGTCGTCGATACGCCGACCTATAACGGCATCGTCTACAAGGAAGGCACGCCGGATTGGGCCGCATTTCCGATGGTCTATGCCGGCCTTCAGAACGGCCCCAATCCGGCCGGCCTCAACCCCGGCCTCAACAAGTCGCAGATCCCGCCGGCAGGCTTCAACACAATGCGCATCGAGTTCGACGATCTGAGCACTGCGTTGGACGCCGCGCTCGGCCAAACCGATCCGGCCAAGCTCGATCAATCCTGGCAGGAAGTCTGTAAGGTGATGAACAAGGACCTGCCCTGGGCGACGTTGTGGGTGGCCAACCGCTATGGCGTAGCTTCCAACAAGCTGCGTGACTTCGTCTGGACGCCGGCGCCGGGCGGCGGTCCTTATGCGGCTCACCCCGAGCGCTGGGACATCCAGTAAGAACCCTTCAACGAAGCGAGCAGGCGGACCACTTTGGCGCCGCCTGCCACCGCCACGGAAAGCCCATGTTGAGCTTCATCGCCCGCCGCAGCGCTACAGGATTGCTGATGCTGGTCGCGCTCAGCGTCCTCATCTTCATCCTGCTGCGGCTGGCCCCTGGCGATCCGATCGACGCCTATATCAACCCGTCGGTCCCCATGTCTGCTTCCGACCTCGAGGGCCTGCGCGAACGGCTCGGGCTCGACCGGCCGCTTCCCGTGCAATATCTGGCCTGGCTTGGCGCGGCGCTGAGCGGCGACTTCGGCTTTTCGATCCAGCGCAGCGGCGTCGCCGTGCTGCCGCTGGTCATGGAACGCATCGGCCCGACCGCGCTGTTGATGGGCACGGGCCTGGCGATCGCCATAGTGCTCGGTGTTTCTGCCGGCATTTTCAGCGCGGTGCGCCGCAACGCGCCGTCCGACATCGTGCTGTCGGTGCTGTCCTTCGTCGGCATTTCCAGCCCGGCTTTCCTGACCGCGCTGCTTGGACTCTATTTCTTCTCGGTGCTGCTGCGCTGGGCGCCGTCCGGCGGCATGCAGACGGCGGGCGCGCCGTTCTTGGCGACGGATGTGCTTGCGCATCTCATCCTGCCCGCCTGCCTGCTGTCAGTCGGCCATGCCGCGCTGATCATGCGCTACATGCGCGCCTCGCTATTGGAAGTGCTCAATCAGGACTACGTGCGGACGGCCCGTGCCAAGGGCGTGCGCGAGTTCTGGGTGATCATCAAACATGCCACCCGAAATGCGCTCTTGCCGGTCATCACCCTGATCGGGTCGACCGTTGGCATTGCCATCGGTGGCGCCATCTTCCTGGAAAGCGTGTTCAACTGGCCGGGCATGGGGCTGCTTCTGGTCAATGCTGTCGGCACCCGCGATTATCCGGTGATCATGGGTGCCACCCTGGTGATCGGCGTTTGCGTCATCCTGGTCAATCTCTTGACCGATGTCGTCTATGCCGTCGTAGACCCGCGCATTCAGGTGGCGTGATGGCAATCACCGCGCCAGATACGACAGCCAACGGGACAGCCGTGTCGCAGACCAAAGGTCCGCTCCGCCGTGCGCTCGACCGTTTTTTTGAAAACCGCGCGGCGCGTGCCGGGCTTTTGATCGTCATCCCCATCCTGCTGGCGGTTTCGACCTATCCTTTGTGGTGGCCGTTCGGCCCGAACGCCATCGACCTCAGGGCGATGAACAAGGCACCGTCGGCCATTCATTGGCTGGGCAGCGACGGCGTCGGGCGCGACGTCATGGCCCGGTTGCTGCAAGGCGGGCGGATCTCATTGCTGGTTGCCGTCTGCTCGGTCGCCATCTCGACCGTCATCGGCTTCCTGGTCGGTGCCGTCGCTAGCTTTGGCGGGCGTCTCGTCGACGGCACGGTGATGCGCTTCGTCGATCTGGCGATGACGCTGCCGCCGGTGATCTTCCTGCTGGTGCTGGCTTCGATTGCCGGCACCGGCATCGCCCCGACCATATTGGTGATCTCGCTACTCTCCTGGCCGGTGCTGTCGCGCATGGTACGCGCTAGGCTGCTCGAACTGCGCGAGCGCGACTTCGTCGTTGCCGCCCGCGGCATGGGAGCAGGGCTGCCGCATCTGCTGCTCCGGCACGGCCTGCCCAACTGCATCGATATCCTTGTCGTCTACGCCACCTTGCAGATAGCCAACGCCATCCTGCTCGAGGCCGGCCTGTCCTTCCTCGGCCTTGGCATCGCGCCGCCGGAAGCCAGCTGGGGCAACATGCTCAATCTCGCCCGTTCCACCGTCGTGCTGGAAAAATACCCGTGGCAATGGATGTTTCCAGGCGCCGCACTGGTGCTCACCGTGCTCGCGATCAATTTCATCGGCGACGGCCTGCGCGACGCATTCGACCCCCGCTCCGATCTCAACTGACCTGAAGGTTCCTCAAAATGCCTCTGTTTACCGGCGTCGTGCCACCTGTCGTCACCCCGCTCAATGCCGATTTCAGCGTCGACTTCCCATCGTTCACCCGCACCATCGAGAACCTGCTCGATGGCGGCGTTCACGGGCTCTTCGTGCTTGGCTCGACCAGCGAGGTAGTCTTCCACGACGAGGCAGCCCGCAGGGCCATCCTCGAGCACGCGGTTAAGGTCAATAACGGCCGGGTTCCGATCTTTGCTGGGGTCATCGATCCGACGACCGATCGCGTCATCAACCACGCCCGGATCGCCAGATCGGCCGGCGTCGACGCCATCGTCGTCACCGCGCCATTTTATACCCGCACCAGCCAGCCCGAGATCGGCGATCATTTCCGCTATATCAAGGACGCGATCGATGTTCCGGTCATCGCCTACGACATCCCGGTCTGCGTCCACGTCAAGCTGGAGCGCAAGACCACGGTCGGCCTCGCCAGGGAAGGCGCCATTGCGGGTATCAAGGATTCCAGCGGCGATGACGGCAATCTGCGCTACGTGCTCAAGGACATGGCCGACGACCCGGGTTTCTTCGGCATGACCGGCTCCGAGATCCTGGTCGACAGCGTGCTGGCCATGGGTGCGCATGGCGTCGTGCCAGGGCTCGCCAATGTCGACCCGCACGGCTATGTCAGGCTGTGGAACCTCATGCAGGCGGGCCAATATGCCGAAGCCCGCCTGGAGCAGGAGCGGCTGCTGAAGCTGTTCGAGATCGTCTGGATCTCGCTTGGCAGGACAAGCGCCGGCTCGGCCGGCGTCGGCGCCTTTAAGACCGCGATGAAGAGCCTCGGCATTATCGCCTCCAACACCATGGCGCGGCCGCAACGCAGCTTGAATGACGAGGAAACCGCGAAAATCGACGCGATCCTTCGCGATGTGGGGCTGCTCCGCTGAGCGTCGCGCCGATCCTTTCGATTTCCGGCCTGCGCGCGGTGTTCCGCATTGCAGGCCGCGACATCGCGGCGGTAAGGGACGTCGACCTGACGATCGGCTCAGGCGAGACGGTGGCGCTCGTCGGCGAATCCGGGTCAGGCAAGTCCGTCACCAGCCTGTCGATCATCGGCCTCTTGCCGAAAAGGGTCGGACATATCGCCGAGGGGTCGATCGCGCTGCGGCGCAAGAACGGCACGGTCACCGAATTGACCAGCCTCGATGCCGAGTCGCTGCGCAAGATACGCGGCAACGAGATCGGCATGGTGTTCCAGGAGCCGATGACCAGCCTCAACCCGGTCTACACGATCGGCGAGCAGATTGCCGAGCCGATCCGCATCCATCTTGGCAAGTCGCACCGCGAAGCAGCAGCAGACGCCGTGCGGCTGCTGGCTCAGGTCGGCATTCCCGATCCGCAACGGCGGGCGCGGCAATATCCGCACGAACTGTCGGGCGGGATGCGCCAGCGCGCCACCATCGCCATGGCCCTGTCCTGCGATCCCGGCTTGCTGATCGCCGACGAGCCGACGACAGCGTTAGATGTCACCATCCAGGCCCAGATCCTCGATCTGCTGGCCGAGCTGCAGGCGCAGCGCGGCATGGGCATCCTGTTCGTCACCCACAATCTCGGTGTCGTTGCCGAAATCGCCGACCGGGTGGCGGTGATGTATGCCGGGCGTATCGTGGAATCGGGTCCGGTGAGCGAAGTGTTCACCCGTCCGCGTCATCCCTACACCGCAGGATTGATGCGCTCGGTGCCGCGGCTCGGCGAGGCCACGGCGCTGAAGACGGCGGGGACGCCGCTTCCGACGATTGCCGGCAATGTTCCCTCGCTCGCCCTACTGCCCAAGGGCTGTTCGTTCGCGCCGCGTTGCCCGATGGCTATCGCGGCCTGCCGCGCCGTGGTGCCGCCATTGTTTGCGGCGACGCCGACCCAGCAAAGCCGCTGCCTGCGCTGGGAGGAGCTCTGATGGTGGACGCTCCCTTCCTTTCGGTCAGGAACCTGACCAAGCATTTCGCACCGACTGCATTCTCACGCGGCCCTATCGTCAGGGCGCTGGAGGATATTTCCTTTGATGTCAGGCGTGGCCAGGTGGTTGGCCTGGTCGGCGAATCCGGGTCCGGCAAGACCACGATCGGCCGCTCGGTGCTGCGTCTGATCGAGCCGACATCGGGCGAAATCAGCTATGGCGGCACTGACATCACCAGGCTGGGTGCCGCCCAGTTGCGCCGCCAGCGCCGCAAGATGCAATATATTTTCCAGGATCCCTTCGCCAGCCTGTCGCCGCGCATGACGATCGGGCAGATCCTGACCGAAGGCCTGGACATTCAAGGCATTGGCAAGAAGTCCGAGCGGCGGGCGAAGGCCGAAAAGGCGCTTGCCGCGGTCGAGTTGCCGGTCGACGCCTATGATCGCTACGCGCATGAATTTTCCGGCGGCCAGCGTCAGCGCATCGGCATCGCCCGGGCGCTGACGCTCGAGCCGGAATTCATCGTCGCCGACGAGCCGGTCTCCGCACTCGACGTCTCGATCCAGGCGCAAATCATCAATTTGTTGCGCGACCTGCAGCTCCGGCTCGGCCTGACCATGCTGTTCATTTCGCATGATCTGGCCGTGGTCGAATACATCTGCGACACGGTCATCGTGCTCTATCTCGGGCGCATCATGGAAGTTGCGCCGGCGGCCGAGCTCTATGCCCGGCCGCAGCATCCTTATACGCGCGCACTGCTGTCAGCCATTCCGTCGCTCGATCCGCTGGCCAGGCAAGAGCGGCAAGTGCTCAAGGGCGATATTCCAAGCCCGGCAAACCCGCCGTCGGGCTGTGTTTTTCGGACCCGTTGCCCGTTCGCGCTGGAGGCTTGCGCCGGGGCCGTGCCGCCACTGAGGGCGATAGCCGACGGCCATCTGAAGGCCTGCATTCGCGACGACATCGCCTAGGAATGATTGCCCACACAACGGCCAAATAGGTCCCCAATCCCAGGCGTTCATCACCATCCACAGCCTGGTTTCACGAAGCTGTTATAGCGGTCCCCCGTCATTGAAACGTCAGCGATGCCGACCCATATGCAGGCTGCGCCGGATGTTTCCTCCCATTCGTCCGGCGCGTTCCCCTCTGAAGGTTTTCGACCTTCACATCTGGCCGGGCTTTTCAGCCCGGCCCTTTTTTTGCCAGACATTGTCAACGGCAAAATTTGGGTCAACGGCAATTCTGGCTGGCGATCAGCCGCGAACGGTTGAAGGGACGAACAGGACAAAGCTGGCCATCACAGATAGCCATGGACCTCGTCGATCGAGGTCTCGATTGTCGGCTTGTCGAAGACGATCTCGCCGCGCGCCATTGCCACGATCCGGTCGCAGCATTGGAACACGTGGTGTATGTTGTGCGAGATGAAAATGCCGGTGACATTCTGCTGTCTCAGCTCGCGTACGAAGCCGATCACCTTGTCGGTCTCCTTGACCGAGAGGTGATTGGTCGGCTCGTCGAGGATCAGAACCTTCGACTTGAAGTGCATGGCGCGAGCGATGGCAACGCCCTGGCGCTGTCCGCCGGAAAGCTCGCCGACCAGCGCGTCGGGTGATCTGAGGTGCAGGTCGACATCGGCGATCGCCTGCACGCTGTCGGCGCGCATCCGCTTCTGGTCCATCATGCCGAAGCCGAGCAGCGACCATTTCAGCGGCTCGCGCCCGATGAAGACGTTGCGGGCGATCGTCATCGTCGGAACCATGGAATTGTACTGGTAGATCGTCTCCAGCCCGAGCTCCATCGCATGGCGCGGGTTGCGGATGCGCACCTCGCGGCCTTCGATCCTGATCGTGCCGGCATCGGCTTCGTGCACACCGGACAGGATCTTGATCAGCGTCGACTTGCCGGCGCCATTGTCGCCGACCAGCCCGACGGATTCGCCTTGACGGACGGTAAGGCTGACATTCTTCAGCGCATGGACGCCCGAATACCATTTCTCGAGCCCGCTGCATTCGATGATCGGCGTATTCATCGGGCGGTCTCCACCTTGATCCGGCGGGCGGTGCGGCCGAGCCAGGCATTGGCGATGACGGCGAGGATGATGAGCAGGCCGATGGCGAACTTGAACCAGCTGGCGTCGACCCGGCTCATGATCATGCCGGCATCAATGACGCGGATGATGGCCATGCCGACGATGACGCCGAGCACATTGCCGACACCGCCGGCGAGCGCGATGCCGCCGATGACCGCGGCGGCGATGGCTTGCAGCTCCATCGCCTCGCCGAGCGATGGCAGAGGCGAGGCGATGCGCACCACCTGGATGATGCCGGCGATGCCGGCAAACAGCGAGCAGATGACGAAGCAGACGGTCTTCACCAGCGCCGTGGGGATGCCCATCGCCTTGGCCGATTCCAGCGATCCGCCGGTCGCCCGCACCCAGTTGCCGAAATTGGTGCGCTCGAGCAGGAGGTAGACCAGCAGCCCCAGCACGATCATCCACACCACCGAGACCCGGATGATGCCGAGCGGCGCCGAGAAGGCCCAGACCGGCGCACCGTCCGGCAGGCTGGGTGCTGCACCGCGCGCGTAGAGCACCACGGCCAGGCTGCGCAGCATGAACAGCATGCCGAGCGTGGTGATGAAGCTTGGAATGCCGAAGCGGATGGTGATCACGCCGTTGAGGACGCCGACCATGCAGCAGCACAGAAGTGCCGCGACGAAAGCCGGCCAGAACGGCCATCCGGCCGTGGCGAGGCTGCACAGGATCATCGGAGCGAGGCCGAACATCGAACCGATCGAAAGGTCGAATTCGCCGGCGATCATCAGCAAGCCGAAGCCCAGTGCCAGAATGGCAAGTTCGGGGAACAGGCTCATGATGCCGCGCAGGTTCTGCGGATTGAGGAACAGGCCGTGGGTGGCGACGGCGAAGTAGGCGACAAGCACGATCAGCACCCACAGCGCGACCAGCTCGGGCTTGTCCATGTAGATTTTCAGCAAACGCTTCATCCAGCGTCACTCCTGTTGACGGCGAGACCATGGCGGCGGCAATCGCTTGCCGCCGCCCGCGACGTTCTGGATTGCCTAGCGGTAGCCGTCCTTGCTGAGCTGCAGGATATCGTCGACCATGTCGGGGGTGACCACGGCGCTGCCGGTGTTAACGTCATAGGCCGACAGCTTGAATTTCTTGATCAGCGGTGCCTGCAGCACCGGCGCATAGCCCTGGAGGTAAGGCTGCTGGTCGATGTGGAACTGGATGTAGCCCTGCTTCATGGTGTTGAGCACGTCGGGCACCAGGTCGAAGCCGCCCATGGTGATCTGGCCGGGCGCAATGCCGCGGTCCTTCAGCACCGTCACCGCGCCGACGTCCCAGAAGCCGGTGTCGGCATAGGCATTGAGGTCGGGATTGCCGGTCAGGTAATTGCCGAAGCGATCGCCGGTCGTACCATAGTCGAGGCCGGCGTCGATCTCGTCCCAGACGATCTTGCGGTCGGGATGCTCGGATTGCCATTCCTTGAAAGCCATGATGATGCCGTTGGCGCGGGCGCGCGACCAGTTGTCGGCCGGGGCATTGACGCCGATCAGCGCCTTGACGGGGCCGCTGGCCGGGAATTTCGAGGCGATGGCGCGGCCGAGCGCCTGGCCGGCGAGGATGAAGTCCTGGCCGACGAAGGCCAGACGGGCGTTGCCTTTCGCGCCCTCAAGGTCGTCGACATTGGAGGCGATCACCGGAATGCCTGCGTCGATTGCCTCCTTCACCACCTGGTCGAACGCCTTGTTGTCGGGGATCGAGGTGATGATCATGTCAGGGCTCTGGGCGATCGCCGCCTGGATATTGGCGATCTGCCCCTGGACGTCGCTGACCTTGGACACGAGCAGCATCTGGCAGTCGGCCTTGATGAGCGCGCAGGCGTCGTCCATGCCCTTCTTGACCGACAGCCAGAAAGTGTTGCCGCTGTCCGAATGCGTCGTGTAAATAATCCGCAACGGTGCATCCTCCGCCATTGCCGGCATGGTCAGCACGGCAAAACTTGCGGCCAGGATAGTAAGCAGTTTCATCATCGTCGTTCCTCCCGTTTGGTGGTGGTTGATTGGCTTTAGCTTGCCTCGGACACCCGTCGAGTGATCGTGAAGCGCCGGTCGAGATCGGGGCTCAGTTCGAGGCCGAGCCCGGGGCCGGGCGGTACCGTGATCCTGCCCTTGCCGACTTCAGGCAGTGCCGTGACGAGGTCGCGGTACCAGGTGCGGTAAAACGCGCGCACGCTCTCCTGGATCAGCGCATTGGGCGCGTTCAGCGACAGATGGGTAGAGGCGGTAAGCACCACCGGACCGGTGCAGTCATGCGGGGCGATCGGCAGGTGCCATGCCTCGGCCATCGAAGCGATTTTCTTGGCCTCCGAGATGCCGCCGCACCAGGACAGGTCGAGCATCACGATGCCCGCCGCTCCCGTCGCCAGCAGGTCGCGGAAGCGCCAGCGTGTCGCGAGTGTCTCCGAGGCGCAGAGCGGCGCTGTCGAGGCTTCGCTGTAACGCTTGAGGTCGTCCAGAGAATCCATGCGGATCGGATCCTCGTGCCAGTAGGTGTCGTAAGGCGCCAGCGCCCGCGCGATCCTGATCGCCGGCGTCAGCGCCCACATCGAGTGGAACTCGACCATGATGTCGATCTTGTCGCCGACGCGCTTCCTGATCTTTTCGAAAGGCCGAAGCGCCGATTTGAGCTCGGCGGCGCTGATGTGCAGCCCGCCATTGGCCTCGGCCGCCACGTCGAACGGCCAGATCTTCATGGCCGTGATGCCTTCACCCAGAAGTTCTTCCGCCAGATCGTCTGCCCGGTTGAGAAAGGCATCGAGGTCGGCATAGCGGTCGCGGTCGTCGGCGAGACCGTAATTGGCAACCGTCTGGCCGCCTTGCTTCATGTAGGCGGTGCCGGCGCAGGTGTTGTAGGTACGGATGTCGTTGCGGGTGAAGCCGCCCAGCAGTTGCGCGACCGGCTGATTTGTGAGTTTGCCGAAATGGTCCCACAAGGCGATGTCGATAGCCGAATTGCCGCGCATCTCGGCCCCGGTAGAGGCAAAGCCGACATAGCCGGTCAGCGTCTTCCCTATGCGGTCGATCTGGCGCGGATCCTGTCCGAGCAACAGAGGTGCTGCGGTCTCGTGCACATAGGCTTCCACCGCCTGAGCGCCGAAGAAGGTTTCACCGAGGCCGGCAAGACCCTCATCGGTATGGACCTGCACCCAGCAGAGGTTGGGATGCTCTGCGATGCGGATCGTCTCGATCTTGCCGATCTTCACCTGGCTGCGCTCCGCAAGAATGCTTCCTTGACCATGATCTTTTGCTACGCTGACCTTCGGTTCGCGATCACGGCCTAGTTGATGCCGCTGGCCAGCAGCACCTTGACGGTGTTGTCGAAATGCTCGGCCATCATCGCCTCCGCGGCGGCGCGATTGCCCTCTTCGATCGCCGCGGCGATCGCCTCGTGGCAGGCGACGCTTTCGTAGCGGTCGGCATCGGTCGCGCGTGCTGCCCAGCCGATCCGCCAGGTCTGCCGCGTCACCACATGGAACGAGCCGACGATCAGCGAGAACATCGGATTGCGCGAAGCGCGCGCAATGGTCTCGTGAAAGGCGATGTCGTGCTCCATCACTTTGTCGGAATTGCTGAAATCGGCGCGCATGGCGGCAGCCAACGCCTTGATCTCGCGCGCCTCCTTGTCGGTGCGCCTGAGCGCCGCAAGCACCACCGTGCGCATCTCGATGGTGCGGCGCACGTCAAGAATCTGCTGCACCGAAACCTGATCGGTCTGCACGCCGTGATCGATGACAAGGGCCAGCACTTCGGGAACGACCGCCGACACCCGGGCGCGGCGGCCATTGCCGACGTCGATCAGCCTCAGCGCCGCCATCGATCGATAGGCCTCGCGCACAACGGCGCGGGAAACACCGAGCTCAACGCCGATCGCCGCCTCGCTTGGCAGCGGGTCGCCGATCTTCAGGCCCTCCGTGCGAATCATCTGGCGAATGCCGTGGATGACCTTTGAGACAAGGCTGGTCGTGGCCTCCTCGTCCTCCGTCGCATCGCGCTGAAGCGGATTGTTCATTCGAACCTGTATGCTAGGTTTCGGCAAAAATGTAGAAAGCATTGAGCCAACCTATTGTCAATAGCGTCGTATCCGGACTACCAATGCCGCGAGGTTTGCCGAGGAGCGAGAGACGAACGATGAAACCAGCGATTCAGAGACCCTACGCCATCACCATGTGGGACTTTTCCTGGTTGGAGCGCCGCTGGCCGGGCGCCGGCTACGAGGATTGGGACGAGGCGCTGGGCGAGCTCGCCGAACGCGGCTACAACGCCGTGCGCATCGATGCCTACCCGCATCTGGTCTCGGCCGATCCGATGAAAAGCTGGGAGATCCTGCCGGTCTGGGACCAGCTGAATTGGGGCGCCCAATCGCTGATCCATGTCCAGGTGCTGCCGGCGCTGGTCGAGTTCATCGCCAAGGCTAAGGCGCATGGCATCGCAGTTGCGCTTTCGACCTGGTACCGGCAGGATCGCGACGACCTCAGGCTGAGGATCAGGACTGCCGAGGATCAGGCGCGGGTATGGATCGACACGCTGCGCGAGATCGACAAGGCCGGCCTCATCAACCACATCCTCTATGTCGACCTCTGCAACGAATACCCGCTTCCGATATGGACGCCCTATCTCTACGGCGGCACGACAGGCGAGGAATTGAGCCGTGCCGAGCCAAGGGCGCGCGACTGGATGGCCGACTCGCTCAGGCTGATGCGGGCCGCCTATTCCGACATCGATTATACCTTCTCGTTCTGCAGCCAGTACAAGAACTGGAACGACCAGGATGTCTCGATGCTCGATTTCCTCGAGCCGCATATATGGATGGCGCACCGCGAGACCTCGGATTATTATTCCAAGATCGACTACAATCACGAGCAGTTCGATCCGCGCGGCTTCAACAACATCGTTGCCCGCGGCCACAGCGAGTACAAGGCCAACAAAGCCTATTACGACGGCAAGCTGCTCGGCGAGATCGACAACGTCGCGGCCTGGTCGCGCCATGCCGGCAAGCCGCTGGTCACCACCGAATGCTGGTCGCTGGTCGACTACAAGGACTGGCCCGGCCTCGACTGGGGCTGGATCAAGGATATGACCGCGATCGGCACGGAATACGCCGCCAAGAAGGGGCGCTGGAGCGGCATCGCGCCTTCGAATTTCTGCGGGCCGCAGTTCCGCGGCATGTGGCGCGACATCGCCTGGCACAAGCGGCTGACCGACCTGATCAAATCCTCCGCCATCGATGCCGATTTGAAGCGCTGACTAGGAAGGAGGCCGTCTGGCCGGCCGAACAGGAACTGGATGGCCGCTGGGTGGATTCATAGTGTGAGCGTATCGATGCGTTTCGTCAGCGCCACGGGATTGCCAAGCACGCGCAGCGTCTTCAGCCGAGCGGTGCCGCCGGCGACGACCGAGACGGCTGACGCCGGCACGCCAAATCCCTTGGCGACCAGCCTTTCCAGCGCTCGATTGGCGACCCCGTTTTCCGGCACGGCGCGGACGCGAGCCTTCAGATGGCTTCGCCCATCCGCCGTCGTTTCGGGGCCCTCGAGCCTGTCCATCGCTGATTTCGGCGTCAGCCGGACGAACAGGTCGATGCCGTCGGCGCGCGTGCGGAACGGCGCGCTCATGGGACGCCTGAACTCAGACGACCAGCGAAAGCACCGTGGTGAGCAGGAACTGCCGGATGAAGAACAGGATCAGCAGCAGGATGATCGGCGAGATGTCGATGCCGCCGAGATCGGGCATGAAGCGGCGGATCGGCCGCAGCGCCGGCTCGGTCAGCCGATAGAGCATGTTGCTGATGGTGTCGACGAACTGGTTGCGGGAATTGACGACGTTGAAGGCGTAGAGCCAGGAAAATATCGCCGAGGCGATGATGATCCACCAGTAAAGGTCAAGCGCCATGACAATGGTCTGAATGAGGGCGATCATGCCGGTCTCCGATTGTTGCCGACATGTAGCCACTGTAGGGGAAAGCGGCAAGAGCCGCCTTCTGCGGCATGGCGAAGCCGGACGAGCGGCCGAACGGCATTTCGGCGACACGCACAGCCTTGACAGGAAACCGCTGCGGCCGATAAAAGCCCCATCCGCTGGACGGGGCTGTAGCTCAGCTGGGAGAGCGCGTCGTTCGCAATGACGAGGTCAGGAGTTCGATCCTCCTCAGCTCCACCAGCGGATTTTCTCGACCCCTTGCCCAATGGATGCCGAGCACACCTCCTTGATAGCGGCGCTTTGTTGCTTGCGCACGCTGCCCGGCGATTTCGCGACGCTGAGAGAAGGCCACTTGCGACTTGCGGCCATCGAGGATTACCGGCGTGACCACGCGCTTTGGCGTCGGTCGGCTAGGGCCAGCCCCCAATTTGCTCGGCCGGCAGTTGCTGTAAGAATAGCCCAAGAGGATCGGCCTCCTTGTTCGCCTATTCTTTCTGTTTCCATTTTGCCGTGCTGACCTTCGCCGCTGGGGTCGTGACCACCTCGAAAATGCCCGTAAGCGATCCGTAAGCCGGGATCGCGGAACCTCTGCCCGTTGATAACAGCCGATTGCCGCAAGTCCTTCGACCTGCGGCCGTCGGGCCCGACGACGGGGATTGAAATGGCTGTCGCTCCAGCATTGCGCAATGAAGCCTGGGCGCTGTCGCGATTTGCGGCTGCCATCTGCTTCACGCAAGCGCAGCAAGGCGCGCGAACTGCCGGTGCCGCTCAAGCCACCCCTCTGGCCACCGCTCTGGCCCCCGTGGCAGTTACATGACCTGGACCGTTGACATGAAGGACCGCTTCGAAGCCATAGCGAACCCAAGCTGCCGGTTCGATATCTGGGACAATGAGAGTGGCGAGCCCGTGGTTCATCGCGGCCGATTGCTCTCCTTTGCCACGACGGAGACGGCGGAGCGGATTGCCGGCTTCCTCAACGAGACGGCCGCAGCCGGTGACGCCGAGCCGGCCCCGGAGGTACCGGATCAGGCGCCAGCACGTACCCGACGGGCGACGAAAAGGCATTACTCGGGATCGGGGTCTGTCATGACAGAACCTTCGGATTTCGCTGGGACGGGCAAGTCTTAGACCAGCCCGCGCTTGGCCATCATCGCTTCCGGTGAAGGCATCTTGCCGCGGAAGGCGGTGTAGAGTTCTTCCGGGTCCTTTGAGCCGCCGGCGGCGTAGATGTTCTTGCGCAGCCGCTCGGCCAGCGCCGGGTTGAAGGGATCGCCCGTCTCCTCGAAGGCGGCGAAGGCGTCGGCGTCAAGCACTTCCGACCACATGTATGAATAATAGCCGGCCGAATAGCCATCGCCGGCAAAGATGTGGCCGAAATGCGGGGTGCGGTGACGCATGGCGATGGTGTCGGGCATGTTGAGCTTTTCGAGCGTTTCGGCTTCGAAACGAAGCGGCTGATCCGCCGCGTCCGGCCGCGCGTGATAGGCCATGTCGACCAACGCCGAGGCCGTGAACTCGACCGTGGCGAAACCGGCACCGAAGGTGCGCGCCGCCAGCATTTTGTCGACCAGCGCCTTTGGCATCGGCATGCCGGTCTTGACATGCAGCGCATGTTTTTCCAGCACCGCCGGCACCGTCAGCCAGTGCTCGTAAAGCTGCGAGGGCAGTTCGACGAAATCGCGGCTGACCGACGTGCCCGCGACCGAGGGCCAAGTGACGTCGGTCAGCATGCCGTGCAGGGCATGACCGAATTCGTGGAACAGGGTCTTGGCTTCATCAACCGACAGCAAGGCTGCCTGGCCGGCCGGCGGCTTGGCGAAGTTCATGATGTTGTAGATGACCGGCTTCGACCCAGGGCCAAGCTTGTAGCCGGATTTCAGCGCACTCATCCAGGCGCCGGAGCGCTTTGACGGCCGCGCGAAATAATCGGCGAGGAACAGGCCGCGCTCGCTGCCGTCGGCATTCTTCACCACGAAAACGCGAGCGTCCGGGTGCCAGGCGGCAATGCCCTTCTTCTCCTCGAAAGAAATGCCGAACAATCGTGTCGCCACGTCGAAACAGGCGTCGATGATGTGATCGAGCTGCAGATACGGCTTCAGCTCGGCCTCGTCGAAGGCGAATTTCTCTGCGCGCAGCTTCTCCTGATAGAAGCGCCAGTCCCAGGCGGCGAATTTCTCGTTGCTGCCAGCCTCGGCCGCCAGCCGCCGCAATTCGGCCTGATCGCTTGCGGCCTTTTCCACCGCTTTTTCCCAGACCGGATCGAGCAGCGTGTGCACCGCCTCCGGCGTCTTTGCCATGGTGTCGTCGAGCTTCAATGCGGCGTAGGAAGCATAACCGAGCAGCTTCGCCTTCTCGGCGCGCAGGCGCAGCATGTCGCGCACCACTTCGGTGTTGTCGGTGGCGCCGCCATTCTGGCCGCGCATGATGAAGGCGCGGAACGCTGTCTCGCGCAGGTCGCGGCGTTCGGAGAAGGTCGAGAACGGCTCGTAGATCGAGCGCGACAGAGTGACGGCGTAGCGGCCTTTCTGGCCGCGCATCTCGGCGGCTTCGGCCATCGAGCTTTTCAGGAACTCCGGCAGGCCGGCTAGGTCTGCTTCGTCGAGGAACAGCGCCCAGTCGCGCTCATCGGCAAGCACGTTCTGGCCGAAGGTGGTGCCGAGCGACGATAATTCTTCGTTGATCGACGCAAGCCGCTTCTTGCCGTCGGCATCGAGCCTGGCGCCGGAGCGGACGAAGTTTTTCCAGGTCTTTTCCAGCACACGCAGCGTTTCGGCATCGAGCTTCAAAGCCTCGCGGCGCTGATAGAGACCGTCGATACGGGCAAACAGCCGCTCGTTCATCGAAATCGCCGAGAAATGCCGCGACATTTTTGGCGAGATGTCGCGCTCCAACGCCTGGATCGCCTCATTGGTGTGGGCGCCGGCGCGGCACCAGAAGATCGACGACACACGGTCAAGGGCCTCGCCGGCAAGCTCGAGCGCAGCAAGTGTATTCTCGATGGTCGGCGTCCCGGTGTTGCCGGCAATCGCCTCGATCTCGGCCTCATGCGCCTTCAGGGTCGCATCGAACACCGGAGAAAAATCACCGTCGCCGATGCGCGTGAAATCGGACAGGCCGAGCGGCCCTTGCCACGCAGTCAGCGGATGGGCGGCGAGGTCGATGGCGGACGGCATGGGCAAACTTTCGCTGAGTGGCGGGAGGAGGTGGATCGTCACCGATGTAAGGCGCCGGCCGGTTCCATGCAACAGCGCCCGGTTAGCGCTGAAAGCGTGCGCACATGGTGCCGTGAGTTATCATTCGAGCCGAATTCTATGCCCACCAAGATTATTATCTTGTAGCCTGCATTTTCCCTTGACTGAGGCTTCCACTCGTATGCGACCCTGAGGATGCCCACTCACGCGCCGTGCAGCAAAAGGTGCACTGTTCACCGGAATTCCTGGAATCCGACCTGACACCCGATCCAAGGGAACCTTAATGAGAGTAGAATTCCATGGCCTCACCTTCGACCTGCCTGCCGGATGGGTAGACATAGCCGGCGATCTTCCTGAGGGATCGCCACCTACCTTAGCCAAAGAAACGGACGGCTGCGGCGCGATTCAGTTCTCAATTGCGAAGTATCGTAGCGGGGAAAAACCAAACGCAGATGCTGATGTTCTGAGAACATTTATGATTCAGTTTTGTCATAATAATTCTATAGATGTAAGACATATCACGCAACATGAGTCTGAAGGCATAATCTCTGTTGGTGTATTGTCAGAAACCACCGACCAATTGTTATCTGCATGGTATATGTCAAACGGAATTGATTTTGTATTTATGACATATCTATGTCTTGGTGATGCATATTATCTAGAAGAATTGGACGTTGCTAGAGCAATCGTGTCGTCTATATCGTTTTAGGTAAGAATTACGGTGACAGTGCACTTTTTAGACGCGAAATAACACCGGCAATTCCAGCGCCCGTCCTCAATAACCTGGACGAAAATTTCGTCAGTAACCGTCGCAATTTTCGGCGATCGCGGCTTGCGAACTGGCGGTGATTTGGTCGTTGGCGACTGCAAAGGTCTCCTGCATCAGCATGTCGTTGCTGGGAAAATCATAGCAGGCGATCACAGTGGTGACGCCGCCCTCGGATTTCTCGATCCGGTGGCGGATTTCGGCCCCGGCGACGGCGCCTTGCCACTCGGCGATCGAGGCGATGAATTCCTGCTTGCTTTGCACGACGCCGAGGTCGTCAAGCTTGATGCGCACGTTATCGGCAAGCAGGTCCGACAATTCGGTGCGGTCGGCGACCAGCAGTGCCGAATACCAGCGGTCGATGATCGCGCTATCGTCGGCGCGGGCGACATTTGCTGAGCACAGCAGTGCCGCCGCCGCGAACGCGAACCGAGCTCGCACCATGCCTAGTCTCCTACTCCGTCTCCGGCCGCTCGAAATCGCCGGTGTCCTTGTTCATCACCCAAAGCTCGCCGGTCGAAATATCGAACCAGGCACCGTGCAGCGACAGCCGCCCCTTGCCTTCGAGGATCGAAACACAAGGGAAGGTGCGCAGATTGGCTATGGAATAGCGGATCGAGATGCGCTCCAGCGCCGTCTGGCGCTCGGTCGCGGTCATGAAGGTGCTGGACGATACGGTCTCGGCCGCCGGCGCGATCAGGCTCATCCATTTGCCGATGAAATCGCCCGGCGACAAGGGTGCCGCCGTGGTGTCGAGTGCCGCACGGATGCCGCCGCAGCGGCCGTGGCCCATCACCACGATGTTCTTGACCTTGAGGCTCTGCACGGCAAATTCGAGCGCCGCCGATGTCGAGTGGAACTGATCGTCGGGCGCATAGGGCGGCACCAGATTGCCGACATTGCGCAGCACGAACAGCTCGCCGGGCCCGGCATCGAAGATCGCTTCGGGCGCGGCCCGGGAATCGCAGCAGGCGACGATCATCGTTTCCGGTGCCTGGCCCTCCCGCGCCAGCGAGCGATAACGCCCGCTTTCGGTGAGATAGCGGCCGCTCATGAAACTGCGGTAGCCGGCGAGAAGATGGTCGGGAAGATGGGGCATGGGCGGCGTCTGGAGCCTTTCCGGATTAGAGGCGGCAGCTCGGTTCAATCTCATAGGCTCTAGCGCATCAGTCCGAAAATCGGAAACCGATTTTCGGAAAGCGCGATGCGTGGTTTCAACATGTCAGCCTGTACTTTGCATGCAATCGAACGAACGCCACTGTTAATCGGGCTCAGAACCGCAGATTGGCGCCGGCGCGCAGCAAAAGCCAGTAGAACAGGCCGGTCGCACCGACTGCGAGGAGCATCGCCAGGATGAAGCCGCTGGGAGCCTCGGAGAATGGCAGCCCACCAGTGTTCATGCCGAATATGCCGACGATCAGCGTGCCCGGCAGAAGCAGCGCACTCATCACTGCCAGCGCCTTCAAGCTGCGATTGGATTCGTCGGCGAGCTCGGCTGCAAGCTCCTCCTGCAGCAGCCTTGCCCGGTCGTTGATCATGACGACCTCGCGGTCGAGCCGCTCCAGGCGGACGGCAAGCCGGCGCAAAACGGCATGTGCGCCGGCGGAGAGGTTCCAGGCGGAGCGGTCCTCGTCCTGGAAAAGCGCTGCCAAGGCCGAGATCGGCCGATGCAGGGACACGGCAAGCCGGCGCACATCCTTTAGTTGCCGCCTTTCATCGGCAAGCCGCTCGGTCACGAGATGGTCCTCGACCGCATCGAGCCGCTTCGTCGCCGCGGCGAGCCGCAGGCTGGCGGTTTTGCAAAGGGCCATGACCAGCGTCTCGAACAGCTCGAATGCTGTGGCCGGCCGCAGCCCTGCGGCAAGCGCGGTGTGCACTTCCTCCACCGCCGCCAGCGGATGGCGCCGGCCGGTTACCAGCAGCCGCTCCGAGACCGCAAAATGCAATCTGCCGATCGTCGTCGACTGATGGGCGATCTCGCCATGCAGGTCGGCCGAAATGCCGTGGACGACGCCGTTCTCATGGGCCAGCACCAGGCTGTCCTCGTGCCCTTCGAGGATTGCATGAGCCGACGCCGGCAGCGCGCAGGCATGGCTGACCCAGGAATGGGCGCGCCGGTCGACAAGGTCGACATGCAGCCAGACCCAGCCGTCCGGTGATGCCAGTGCGGCCTCTATGTCTCTGGGCGCCAGCGGTTCGGGAGCTTTGCCGGGAGCGGCATGATAAGCCCAGACCAACCCGGGAGCATGATGCTGGTCGTCCGCGGCAAGCAATGTCAGATGCGATGCGTCATTCATGGCCGCCGCCGAAACAAAGCGCGTTCAGGTGATCCGGGAGGCGCCGGAGCCGGCGCCGCGACATTCTGGTCAAGCCCTGTCCCCGCTCAGAACACCTGGCGGAAGATGGCGAACAACACGAAGGCAAGACAGATGGAGACCGGAAGGGTCAGCATCCAGGCCATCAGCATGTTGCGCACCGTCGCCCATTGCAGGCCCGAGCCGTTCGCCGCCATGGTGCCGGCAACGCCCGAGGACAGGACATGGGTGGTCGAGACCGGCAGGCCGAGATAGTCGGCCGATGCGATCGTCGCCATGGCGACAAGCTCGGCGGACGCACCCTGACCGTAGGTCAGATGGCTTTTGCCGATCTTCTCGCCGACAGTGACGACGATGCGCTTCCAGCCGACCATCGTGCCGAGGCCGAGCGCCAGCGCGATGGCGACCTTGACCCAGAGCGGGATGAACTTCGTCGCGTTGTCGACCGCCTTGTGATAGATCGTCACCGCCTTCAGGTCGTCTGCCTCCATCGGCAACAGCTTCTTCTTGTCGATCAGCTTCAGCGCTTCACCGATAAGATAGATGTTGTTGCGGGCGTTGCTGACCAGAGTTGTCGGCAGCTTTTCCACGGACGGATAGGGCGACAACATGGCGCTGGTGTCATGGATGAAGCTCTGCAGGGCAGGCGTGGTCTCGTCCTTCCAGGTCTTGGTACGGACGGCGTCGCCGACCGCTGTGGCAGCGTCGGTCACGGCGACGCCGGGCTTGACGTATTTGCCGAGCACGGTCTCGACCTCAGTCGCCGCCGACTTATAGGCTTCGAGATAGTTGATATCGGGCGTGCGGTTCAGCGCGAAGGCGGTCGGCACTACGCCGATCAGGATGAGCATGATGAGGCCCATGCCCTTTTGCCCGTCATTGGAGCCGTGGGCAAAGCTGACGCCGGTGCAGGTGAAGATAAGCAACGCCCGGATCCACAGCGGCGGCGGGGCTCTCGACTTAGGCGCCTCGTAGAGCTCGCGGTTCCTGACCAGCAGCTTCATCACCAGAAGCAGCAGCGCAGCCAGGCCGAACCCGACCAGCGGTGAGATCAGAAGCGACAGGCCGACATTGAACGCCTGCGACCAGTCGATGCCGCTGGTGATGGAGCCGGCCGGAGCCGTGAACTGGTTGGCGAGGCCGACGCCGATGATCGAGCCGATCAGTGTGTGCGAGCTCGAGGCAGGCAGGCCGAGATACCAGGTTCCGAGATTCCAGATGATCGCGGCGACCAGCAGCGCGAAGACCATGGCCAGTCCCGAGCTCGATCCGACCTGAAGGATCAACTCGACCGGCAGCAGCGAAATGATGCCGAAGGCGACCGCCCCGCTGGCGGTGAGCACGCCGAGGAAGTTGAAGAAGCCGGACCACATCACCGCAAGCTCGGCCGGCATGGAATGCGTGTAGATCACCGTTGCCACCGCATTGGCGGTGTCGTGAAAACCGTTGACGAATTCGAAGCCGAGCGCGATCAGCAGCGCCAGGCCAAGCAGGATCCACGGCACCGCGACGGTGCTGGTCAGGTCCTGGCCGAGTGCGTAGCCGACATAGGCAAGGCCGCCCAGGACGATGACGGCAAAGGCCGGCAGAAACCATTTGCCGGTGCTGTTCGGCCGGTCGAGCGGATGCTCCGGCCTTGGAATTCCTGCTTCGCTTGAAACAATATCGACCATACCCCACTCCTCGTGCATTGCAGCAAAGAATGGGAGGACGCTATGTCCGCACAATGAAGCCTGTGTGACGGCAGGGCAGGTTGAGGTGACGCAAACGGGGCAATCGAAGCAAACTGACGTCCCGACAGTCGGAGCAACTGAACCCCGGCGAAGGCAACCCTCGCCTATCCCGCGATCTCCAGCAGGGACGATATCAGCAGCCGGCGCTCATCGGCGGAGAGAACATCCGAACCGAACAGGTTCATGCTGCGAAGCCCTTCGATGGCGAGATAGCAGACCAGCAGCGCCTTGAGGTCCGGCGTCTCGCCCTTCAGCCGCTCGAAAACCTGCCGCCTGAACGATTTTATCGGCGTCAGGAAATCAGGATCTTCGGCGATCGCCGAAAAGATCCAGGAGGCCGACGGTTTCGACTCCTCGGCACGATCGGCCGAAAGCCTGATATAGGCTGCAAGCGGGCTTTCGCCGCTGACGCCGCTCGTGCGAGCGGACTCCAGCGCCTGTTGGAACTCGCGCAGGTAGTCCTCGACCAGCGCCTGCATCAGCTTCGCCTTGGTCGGAAAATTGTAGAGGAGGCCGCCTTTCGACACGCCGGCACGGCTGGCGACCGCATCCAACGACAGGCTGCCAGGACCCGTCTCGCGCGCCACGTCGGCGGCGGCGGCGAGAATTTTCTCGCGCGAATTTGCTCTGCGGACCTTCATCAATCGTTCCCCCATTCATTAGCTTAGGCGGAATTGACAAGACCGTCCAGACGGTACAGTAAGATCGCCGTCATTTGAAATTGGGACCAGTCACAGGTATGTGTTCCGGTCATCCGACGGTTATGCTGGGCCGTGGCCGAGGGGACTGTTCGTGATCAAGCGCTTCATCATCGCCTTCATTCTGCTCGTGCTGGTGTGCGGCGGCATCGTCGGCTGGCAGCTTTTCCGTGACAAGATGGCCCAACAGTTCTTTGCCACCATGAAGCCGCCGGCCACGACAGTGTCGACGGTCGTTGTTAAACCGACGTCCTGGACGCCCGGCATCGAGGCGATCGGTACGGTCAGTGCCGTACGCGGCGTCGACCTGACGGTGGAGACCGCCGGCATCGTCAAGGACATCCTGTTTCACGCCAATCAGAAGGTCGCCGCCAACGCCGTGCTGCTGCAGCTCGACGATGCCGTCGAGCGAGCCGACCTCGTGGCGTCGAAGGCGCAAGCCACATCCGACCAGACGACGTTGACGCGCGCTCTTGAGCTGCAGAAGCGCGGCGTCGGCACCGACGCTACGCTCGACACGGCGCAGGCAGCGGCGTCGGTCTCCGCCGCGCAGGTAAACAAGCTGCAAGCGGTGCTCGACCAAAAACAGTTGACGGCCCCTTTCAAAGGCACCGTGGGTATTCCGAAAATCGACCTTGGCCAGTATCTCACACCCGGCACCGCCGTGGTGACCTTGCAGGACATGGACACGATGCGTGTCGATTTCACGGTTCCGGAGCAGCAGCTTCCGCAGCTGAAGATCGGCCAGACGGTGCGGCTGGGCATTGGCGGCGGCGACATGCCGTTCGCCGGCAGCATTCGCGGTATCGATCCGAAGATCGATCCGACGAGCCGGCTGGTGACGGTGAGGGCGGAGGTCGCCAATCCGGAAGGCAAGCTGACGCCCGGCCAGTTCGTCCAGGTGCGCGTCGAACTGCCCGAGGACAAGAACGTGCTGGCGCTGCCGCAGACCGCCCTGACCTCCAGCCTGTACGGTGACTTCGTCTTCGTGGTGCGCCCGGCCACATCCGCCGAAACCAACGGCGCGGCTCCCGAGGCAAAGCCGGAAGAAAAGCCCGCCGCGGATGCTGCCAAGCCCGCTGCCGAAGCGCCCGAGGCAAAGCCGGAAGAAAAGCCGACTGCTACCCCGGCCAAACCGACAGCGGAAGAACAGAAGCCGCAGCTCGTGCTCGCTCAGGTGTTCGTCAAACCGGGCCGCCGCAACGCCGGTCTGGTCGAGATCCTGCAAGGCATCGCGCCCGGCGACGAAGTCGTCACCGCCGGTCAGAACCGGCTCTTCAACGGCATGTCGGTCGCCGTCGACAACACGATCGACCCGACCAAGCCGGGGAACCAGCAGGCAGCCCAGCAATGAGCTTTTCCGACATCTTCATCCGCCGCCCGGTCCTTTCGACTGTGCTCGCCTTGATGATCCTGCTTCTGGGTTTCCAGGGCATCTTCAACCTTTCGATCCGGCAGTATCCGGAGGTTGAAGAAACGGCGATCACGATCACCACGGCCTATCCCGGCGCCAGCGCCGACCTGATCCAGGGGTTCATTTCCGCGCCGATCGCGCGTGCCGTCGCTTCGACCGAAAACATCGATTATGTCACGTCGGCGAGCCGGCCGTCCTCCAGCACCGTGACGGTGCAGATGAAACTCGGCTCCAACCCCGACGTCGCTCTGAACGAAGTGTTGTCGAAGGTGCAAGGCGTGCGTGGTGACTTGCCGGACGAGGCCAAGGATCCGGTGATCATCAAGGGCACCGGCCAGCAGTTCGCGATGATGTACATCTCGATGCAGAATCCGAACATGACGCGGGAACAACTCACCGAATATATCGAACGCGTCGTGCGGCCGCGTATGTCGACGGTCGAAGGTGTCGCCGACGTGCAGATATTCGGCGCCGCCGACTATTCGATGCGCGTCTGGATCGACCCGATCAAGCTGGCCGCGCGCGGCGGTGCGCTCGACGTTGCAGACGCCGGAGGCCTTCGCCGCTCTGCCGCTCCGCTCGAAGGACGGCAATGTGGTGAGACTGCGCGATGTGGCGCGGGTGGAGCTCGCCGCCGAGAACACCGACGCTAGGGTGAGCTTCAACGGCAAGCCCGGCACATTTCTTGCCATCTTCCCGACGCCGGCCGCCAACCCGCTGACCACTGCGGCGGCAATCCACAAGATAGTGCCGACCATTCAGGAGACGCTGCCGCAAGGCATGACGATCGAGGTCGTCTACGATTCGACCGAGCAGATCAGCGCTTCGATCGAAGAGGTGTTCAAGACCATCGGCGAAGCCGTCGCCATCGTCATCGTCGTCATCCTGCTCTTCCTCGGCTCGTTCCGCTCGGTGATGATGCCGATCGTGACCATTCCGCTGTCGCTGATCGGCGTTTGCTTCCTGCTGCTTTCGCTGGGCTATTCGATCAATCTGTTGTCGTTGCTGGCCATGGTGCTGGCAATCGGCCTCGTCGTCGACGATGCCATTGTGGTGGTGGAAAACATTCACCGCCACATGGAAGAAGACGGTTTGTCGCCGATGCAGGCGGCCTTCAACGGCATGCGGGAGATTTCGTCCGCCGTCGTCGCCATGACGATAACACTGGCCGCCGTGTTCGCACCGCTGGCCTTCACCGGCGGCCTGACCGGTGCGCTGTTTCGCGAATTCGCGGTGACGCTGGCCGGCTCAGTGGTGCTGTCGGGTGTCGTCGCCCTCACCATCACACCGATGATGTCGGCACGCATCCTGAGGGCAGGTTCGCACAGCCGCTTCCAGCGCATTGTCGATAACACGTTCGGGCGCGTCGAAAACACCTATGAGCGGCTCGTCACCGGCTCGTTGAAATATCGCCCGGTGACGCTGATGATCGTCCTCGCGCTGGTCGCGACGACCGGCTTCATGTTCACCAAGACCCCGAGCGAGTTGGCGCCGGAAGAAGACCAGGGCTTCCTGCTTTCGATCGTGACGGCGCCGCGCTATGCAACGTCCGATTATACCGAGCGCTACGTCAACCAGATACTCGGCCTGGTCAAGGACCTGCCGGAAACCAGGGCGCAGTTTTCGGCTGTCGCCTTCGACGGCCAGACCAGCGGCGCCTTTGTCGGCTTTGCGTTCAAGGACTGGGCCGAGCGCGCCCGCAACTCCAAGGAGATTCAGGAGGATATCCAGGGCCGGCTGGGTAAGGTGGCGGGCGTCAAGGCTTTCGTCTTCGCGCCGCCGACGCTGCCCGGCTCCGGCGGCGGCCTGCCGATCACGATGGTGGTGCGCTCGACCGGCGAGGCCTCCGAAGTCTACGAGGCGGCGGAAAATATCAAGAACAAGGCGCAGGCCTCCGGCCGCTTCATCGTCGTGGAGAATTCGATGGCCTACGACGCGCCGCAAGTCACGGTGACGATCGATCGCGACCGCGCCGCCGCACTCAACCTGCCGATCGCCGATATCGGCCGAACGCTGACGCTCTTGGTCGGTGGCGCCGAAGTGGCGCAGTTCGACCGCGACTCCAACAGCTACGACATCATCCCGCAGGTGCCGCAGCAATTCCGCGACAACCCTGAAAAGCTGGGCGAGTATTTCGTGCGCAGCGTTTCAGGCGAGATGGTGCCGCTCTCGGCGGTGGTTAAGATCTCGACCAACGCCTCTCCGGCCGCGATCGAGCAGTTCAACCAGTTGAACTCCGCCACGATTTCCGCTCTGCCGCTGCCCACCGTCACCACCGGCGACGGGCTGAAGACCATCGAGGACATTGCCAGGCAAAGCCTGCCAGACACTTTCTTCATCGACTATACCGGTCAATCGCGGCAGGAGAAGGAACAGGGCTACACGATCATCATCGCTTTCGCGGCGGCGGTGCTGGTCATCTATCTGGTGCTGGCTGCGCAGTTCGAAAGCTTCCGCGATCCGCTGATCATCATGATGGCGGTGCCGCTGTCGATCTTCGGCGCGATCGTGCCGCTTAATATCGGGCTCGGCACGCTCAACATCTACACGCAGGTCGGCTTGATCACGCTGATCGGCCTGATCACCAAGCATGGCATCCTGCTGGTCGAGTTCGCCAACCAGCAGCGTGAAATGCACGGCATGCGGCGGCGCGACGCGATCATCGCCTCGGCCAAGGTGCGGCTGCGGCCGATCCTGATGACGACGGCGGCGATGGCGCTAGGCGTGGTGCCCCTGATCATCTCCAGCGGCGCCGGTGCCGCGGCACGCTATTCGATGGGCTTGGTGATCTTCACCGGCATCCTGGTCGGAACCATGTTCACGCTGTTCGTGGTGCCGATGTTCTACACCTTCATCGCCAGCAAGGACCTGCCACATCACGCCGAAAAGCCGGATCCGAAGCTGATGCCGGTGATGCCAGATTAGATTGTACTAATATTATGCTAATAAAGAAGGCCGGATTTCCGGCCTTTTTTGGGAGCGACGAGAGCAGCATCGCTCACTTGACGATGACGATGCTGGTGTTGGCCGGGCCGAAGACCTCGACGAGCTGGTAGAAATCGGCGGCGTTGTCCGGATGCAGACGCACGCAGCCATGCGAGGCCGGCTGGCCGAGGCGCTTGGTGGCGCTTGTCGCATGTACGGCGTAGCCGCCGCTGAAGAACACCGAATGCGGCATCGGGGCGTTATCGTATTTCTTCGAATACCACATTGCATGCATGCGGGTCGGCTTGAACGAACCGGTTGGCGTGACGTGCGTCCGGTCCCCGGTCGAGACCTTCCAGGCGAATGTCGGCCGGCCGTCGACTAGGATTTCCATGGTCTGCTGCGACAGCGACACACGCGCAACGATCTTGTTGGCGGCGGCGTGGGCTGTGCCGTTGCCGGCCCCGAAAAGCAAGGCAGCACCGGTGATGATTGCGGCGGTGACGTTGATGAGCTTGGCGGAAATGGCAGTGTACATGATGTCTCCCCTATTCTGCCGGTCGGGGCCGGCTCCAATTCGATGACCGGCTTATCGGGGCGTCATGTTTCGAGCCGATTTCGCTAGATGCGCGTTTCTGTTTCGATTGTGTTTCCTCTGGTTAACAAAAAGAGTCCGCGCAAAGCGGCTTCCAGTCGCGCGATACCATTAGGACGGTGCCATGTTTGCAAAAAGGGATCGGCTTTTCACAAGGAGATCGGCCGAGCCGCGGCACGAATACGCGGTTGCCTTTCGTTTGAGAGGAATTCACCTGACTCCGAAACCGAGCTGCAACAAACCGCGGCCTCGGCGGCATGATCCGGATACAGCACACGGGCAAAGTTGACCTAACGAAAACAGCCGGCACCGAACGATCGGAAGCCAACACTGTTTTCGCTACGGTCTAAATTGGTCTGGATAGTTTCCAGCCTGCGCATCGACCGGCTCAAGGCCCTCTGGCGGGGGCGGCTTCGGGCTGTTGAGGATGCGCGGCGCCTCCGGCAACTTGCTGCCGAGAGGACCGAAGGCCCGCGCCGCAACGGGGGGCTCCGCTGGCGGCGGGGGGGGGGGGGGGGGGGGGGGGGGGGGGGGCCGGCCGCCACCCCGAGTCTTGGGGGGCGCGCGAGAGGGACAATGTACGCTGGCGGGGGGGGGGTGGTTGCGGTGGGGGGGCGCCCCGGCAAACTTGCTGCCGTGAGCACCTACGGCCCGCGCCCCACGGGGGGCCCCGGGGGGCGGCGGGGGCGCTTCGGGGGTTCCCCTGAAGCGCCCGCAAATCCCAATTTTGAGGAACGAACAGGATGAAAACGAAATTCGCCGCTTCCGTGCTTTCTGCCCTGCTCTACGTGCAGGGCCTGCTCGGCATTGCCGGCCTCGCCACCGTGCTGCTGAAGGAACGTGCCCATGCCGGCGAGTTCAGCACGAACAGTGAAATGCCGTCAGGCCCGTCGCTTCTCGTGGTGCGCTGAGGAAAGAGCATCGGACCCCAAAAGTGGAAACCGGTTTTGGGAAAATCCGATGCTCAAAACAAAAGGGTGGCTGTCCTGCATTCAATCGGCGAATTGCGTCGGCGGATCGAACCGGTAACCCGCACCCCGTATGGTGGTGATGGTTTCGGTATCGAGCTTGCGGCGCAGCCGCACTATGCGCGAATCGATCGACCGGTCGAAGGCTTCGGCATTTTCGGCGGGCGCGGCGGCGATGATGTCGTCGCGCGTCAGCACCTTGCGCGGGCTGGCCAGGAACAGCCTGAGCAGCGCCACCTGCCCGGGCGAAAGCTGTTCTTCCGTGCCCGAGCGGTGCATGACGATGGCCGATCGAAGATCGACGGTCGCGTTCTCCAGCACGATCAATTCTCCGGCGCTCCTGCCGCGCCGCGCCAAAAGGCCGCCGACGCGGGCGGCGAGCTCCCTGACATTGAGCGGGCTTTCGACGACGTCGGCGGCGCCGAGCTCGAGCGCCAGCACCTTGTCGACCAGATCGGCCGGGCGGCAGATCAGGATGAAATCCGGTCCACCTTCGCCGCCATGGCGCCTGAGCAGGTCGCGCCCCTCCGCCTGGCTGACGCTGTCGCCGACAACCACGACATCGATGCCCTTTTCCGAAAGCAGCGATTCGGCTTCCCACGGCTGTCGCGCCGCGCGGACGTCATGACCGCGTCGCTTGAGATGATCGGCGAGATCGGTCGCAATTACTTCAGCGACGGAAACAAGCGCGATGACGGATCGTGCAGCCATGTTTTTCTACCCCGCATACGGCAACCCAAGAAGAGTGCTGGACATCATGTTTATACCCAATCTACTTTCCGCTGAAAGCGGGAGCGAAAGCATCGTGCGGGCACGAATTGTCATTGTCGAGGACGAGCCCGACCTGAGGGACGCGGTCGCCGAGTATCTCGGCGCCAGCGGCTATGATGTGGCCACGGCCGAAAGTGCGGCGGCGGCGCGAGACCTTTTGGAAACGCAGTCCTTCCATCTGGCCATTCTCGACATCGCCATGCCGGGCGAGGACGGCTTGTCGCTCGGCCGCTGGATGCGGTCGAAAATGCCGATCGGCATTATCTATGCGACCGCCGCCGGTACCGCGCTCGACCGCATCGTGGGACTGGAGCTCGGCGCCGACGACTACATCGTCAAGCCCTACGAATTGCGCGAAGTGCTGGCCAGGGTGCGCAGCGTGCTGCGCCGCGTTCCGGAGCCGACCGAGCCACAAAAGGCCAAGGCCGAAACATCTGGCGGACGCCGGTCCGTGAGCTTCGGACCCTTTCACGCCGATCTCGACGGCAGGCTCGTCACCGGTGCCAACGGCGCGGTCATCGACATGGCCAAGAGCGAGTTCGACGTGCTGGAGGTGTTCCTGACGCGCGCCAACCGGCTGTTGACGCGGGCGGCGATCTCCGAGGCGATCGGTTTCGTCGAGGACCCGGAATCGTCCCGCGCCGTCGACATCCGCATCATGCGGCTGAGAAAGAAGATCGAAGCGGACCCGGCCAATCCGAAATTCCTGCGCACGGTGCGCGGCGAAGGCTATATCTTCTCGCTGCCGGCCGGCGAAAATAACTAAGGCCCGGCGGCTTGAGCAAGCCACGGCCAGGAAATGACGGCTGACCATGACCGCTGAAACAGCACGGGCGGAAATGCAGGGCGCGGCGATGGCGGCCGTGCATGTGGTTCGCCGGCTGCGCCAAGCCGGCGACTGGCAGCACGAGATGGAGGGTATCCTCCAAACGCTCTGCGAAGCCATGGATTGTCACCGCGGCATCCTGTTTCGCCTGCGCGAGCTGCCCGGCCAGGGCTTCGCCCAGTCGGTCGCCGCTTATTGGATCGCCCCCCGGTTTGGCGGCGAACTGGCGTCACCTACGGTGATCATGCAGTCGGTCGTCGATTCGGACCCGTTGCTGGAACAGCTGGCGGAAGACGAACGCCAAGGCAAGATCTTCGCCGGGCACACACGCGATCTCGAAGGCTTTCTGCGGACCGATTTCGAAAAGCAGAATATCAAGTCGTTCCTGTCGGTGTCGGTCTTTTCGCACGGTAACCTGTGGGGCACGCTGGCGGTCAACGACTGCGTCAACGAACGCGAATGGACGGATGAGGAAGAGGCGGCGCTGCACATCGTGGCACTCGCCATCGGTGATGCCATCGAACGGTCGCCCTCCGACGCGCATGCCAGCGAAGTCATTCGCCGCACCATGCTGCAGGCCTCGCTCGACGCCATCATCGTCATCGACGAGACCGGCTCGATTATCGAATTCAATCCGGCTGCCGAGAAGATGTTCGGCTATCAGCGCAGCGACATCCTCGGCAAGGACCTGCTCGATACGGTCGTGCCGGAATATTACCGCAAGGGCTATGCGTCGGGCGCCGAATACATGTCGGGCCGCGGCGCGCCGATGGTCGGCCAACGGCTCGAAACGGTCACCCAGAACGCCGCCGGCGAGGTTTTTCCGATCGAACTGACGGCAACCGAGATGCGGGTCGCGGATCGCCATCTGATCTTCGGCTCCATCCGCGACCTGCGCGACAGATTGCGCGCCGAGGAGGAAATCAACCGCCAGCGCGAAAAACTGCACCAGAACGAGAAGATGGCGGCGATGGGCTCGCTGCTTGCCGGCGTTTCGCACGAGCTCAACAACCCGCTGGCCGTGGTCGTCGCCCAGTCGACGCTGCTGCATGAATTCGCCGCCGATCCGCAGCCCAAGGTGCGCGCCTAAAAGGTGCGCGCCGCTGCCGAGCGCTGCGGCCGTATCGTCAAAAGCTTCCTGTCGATGGTCCGCCTGCACCCGACGGCACAGGCCGAGACCGACCTCAATCAGGTGATCCGCGCGGCACTCGAAGTGACCGCCTATGGCGCGCGATCGAGCGGCATCATCATCGACACCGATTTCGCCAGCGGCCCGTTGCTGGCCATGGCGGATGCCGACCACGTGACGCAGGTGGCCGCCAACTTCCTCATCAACAGCCAGCACGCCTTGGCCGGCATTGCCGGCGATCGGCGGATCAAGGTCCGGACGTTTCGCAGCGACCGCGGCAACCCCGGATTCTCGGTCGAGGACAACGGGCCGGGCGTGCCGGAAGCGATACGCTCACGCATATTCGAATCCTATTTCACCACCAAGCCGGTCGGCGTCGGCACCGGCATCGGCCTGTCGATCTCCAAATCGATCATCGAGCGGCACAATGGCAATATCTGGTTCGAGGAGGTTTTGCCGAGGGGCGCGCGTTTTGTCGTGCAGCTGCCGGCGATCTCCGCCGGCGCGGCCGCCGCCGGCGACAGTCCGTCGCGGTCGAGCGGCTTGCGTCACGCGCTGATCATAGACGATGAGCCGGATGTCGCGGCGTCGCTCTCCGACATCCTGGAGCTGATGGGCATCAAGTCGCGGATCGTGCCGGCCTGGGTCTCGGCCGCCGCGACCCTGAGCGGCCACATACAGCCTGACATCGTGTTTTCCGATTTGCGCATGCCCGGCACCAGCGGCATAGCCGCCTATCGCGAGCTGCTTGCCGAAATGCCGGATCTGGCGCGGCGCTTCGTGCTGGTCACCGGCGACCTGATCGGCGCGAAAGGCGAGATCGAGGCGCTGCCGGCGCCGCAGCGGCCGCAAATCCTGGAAAAACCGTTCAGCACGCTGGACGTGCGCGGCGTGCTTTCGGCCATTGCCGAGCAGGCGGCTTCGGGCGGCTAGACTCTCAGAGAGACAAAAAGGAAGAAAAAAGACTCCCGGCCGACATTGCGGCGGGAGCCTGACTGGAGTGCTGGAGGGCGCTCGCGAAAAGATCAAAAAACGTTCGGCGTGTCGGCCAGCGGGGCTGCATTGGCGATCATACGGACCGGCCGGGCCCTGCCTGACTGGGCAGCGATGGCGCGCAGGCAGTCCAGGCTCTCGGCGCCCCAGGCCTGACCCTTGCAGGCAAAATCGATGTCCGGGATCGGCAGGCGCGCCGTCTTGGTCGTGGTCGTCGCGCCGTCGATGAGGTTGGCCGGCGGGTTCAGCGAGGCGAAGGCCGGACCGACCGTCGGCGTGAACGCCATGCCGGCAAATGCGGTGGCGGCCAGCAGCATGAACATCGCCATCGGATGATCACTGGCGCGCTGGCGCAGCGCCAGCTTCGGGCGCCGGTCGTTGCGCTGCGGGCCCTGCAGGCGATGGTCGTTATCGGTGATCTGGGTTTTCGTATGCATCGTCGGTTCCTTCGGTGTTCTTCTTTTCCCTGTTGAAACGAACTTAATCGCACCTTGTAACGGGCCAACGATGATGGATTAACGATTGTGTAACCGGCATGAAACCAGGCCCGCGGCCATTCCGGGGCAAACTGATCATGGTAGCTGGCCGCACCGGTGGCATTCAGCGCTCGTTTCCCGCTATCCACGGCACCGGATTCACGTCGCCTTTTGCAGGTCCACGGAGGGCCGGGCGCTCAACAAGCGTAAGGGGATTAACGTCCGGATTTCCCGGGATTTTCCCAGCCTCGACCATTCGGGTTCGGCTCACACATACCGCGCGATTTCACGTCAGGAATTCGCCTTATTTTCGCAAGCCATTGCATTTCAATGGAAAATCTTTATTTATTGAACGAGTATTCAATAAATAACGAGTCTTTTATGAACCCGCATCTGCGCGACGTGGCAATCCCCAACGATTGGGATCGGCGGGGGCTGCCGGGCTGGAGTTATCATTCCGACGCCTTGCTCGAACTCGAGAAAGAGCACGTCTTCCGCAACCACTGGCAGATTGCTGGCCATGTCTCGGACGTGCCGAACGCCGGCGACTATCTGACGATGGATGTGGTTGGCGAGCGGGCGCTGATCGTGCGCGGCAAGGATGGCGTGGTGCGTGCCTTCAACAATATGTGCCGCCACCGCGGCAGTCGCGTCGTCGCCGACAGCCAGGGCACTTGCAAGAATGCGCTGGTCTGCCCTTTCCATGGCTGGGTCTACAATCTCGACGGCACGCTGCGCGGTGCTGCCCGCCCGCGTTCCTTCCCGGACCTCGACAAGACCGAATTCGGCCTGATGCCGCTCGAGCTCGAAATCTGGATGGGCTTCATCTTCATCCGTTTCCGCAAGGGTGGCCCTCAGCCATCCGTGGCCGAGCTGTTGAAGCCGATCGAAGCCGAGATTGCCCATTACGGTGTGGCCGAGATGGTGCCGTCCTGGGGCATCTGGACCCAAAAGACGCCGGTCAACTGGAAGTCGGTGCGCGACGTCGACAATGAAGGCTACCACGTCGCCATGGCGCATCCGGCGCTGCAGGATCTTTACGGCGCGACCTATTTCGACGAGCCGTTCGTCAACGGCGTGTCGCGCTCGTTTGCCACCTACAACCCGCATGCCGGACGGCGCTGGAGCGTCGCGCAATACATCAAGCTCGCACCCGAGGCGAAGCACTTGCCGGAGCACCTGCGCAAGGCCTGGATCTACTATGGCATCTTCCCGAACAACGCGCTGTCGATCATGCCCGAATCGGTGCAGTTCTATCAGGAGTTCCCGCTGTCGACGGGTGAGACGCTGCTGCGCGGCGCCATCTACCGCTATCGCGACGAGACCAGGGAGCAGGCGGCTGCCCGCTACCTATCCTACCGCATCGACCGCGACACGCTGGCCGAGGATGTGCAGCTTTCGATATGGTCTAACGAATCCATGCTGTCCGAAGCCTTTGGGGGTTTTTACCTTTCCGATCTCGAATATGGCGTGCGCACCCACCACGACCATTTGCGCAAGCAAATTCCCGTGCTCGGATTGGAGACCGCGCCCGAGGAGAAGGATATGTGGGCGCTCAACGAGGCGCTCAGATCACGCTCCTGACGCATGTCGCCCAAAACGTTGGCCGTGATTCTCAGGCCCAGATGGCGACGGGAATGCCGAAACGATCGGCGAGCGGCGGATCCGGAAACGGCATTGCCTCGCCTCTGGCGATGCGGCCGGCAATCAGCATCATCGCCGCGGCATCGAGGAAATCGTCGGCGGCTGCACCGCGCGGCGGCGGCCGGTCGAGAAAATCCTGACCATAACCATGCCCGACAAGCAGCGCCTTGCGTTCGGTCATGCCGGCTGGATTGACGCTGCCCCTAATCTTCTTCGGCAAGCGCATCGCCCGGTCGCCGTTCAGCCTGCAGAAGGCGACTTCCGGATGCGATTCGAAGACGCGGCTGCGCAATTCGGGCCGGCCGATCAGCAGCGAATCGATCTCGCGGATCTTGGCGAAGATGCCGAAGGCCTGGATCGAGACGCCACGCGGCGGATCGGAGGTTGTCTTGGCCACCTCGCTGGCCTTGCGATGTGCGGCGTACCAGGCTTCGACCGTGGTGAAGGCTTCCATCTCGGCGTAGAGCGCGGCGCGGGAGGGGATGGCAAAGACACTGGACTGCCGGGCACCGAGAAGCGGCCGCACCAGCGCCTCCGGGCCGCGACCGCCTCTTTGCGAGAAATCAGGCAGGCCGATCGGCATATCGACCGCCACGATCGCATTGGCGGGTAGCTGGTCGAGCAACGCTGCGAAACTTGGGAAAACGGCTGCCGATGGTACGGCACCGGGATCGCGACGGACGGCTATCCAGCCGGCCTTGCAACCGTCGACCCCGATAAGCGCAACATCCTTGGGCATAACATTCTGGGGCGCATCATCCTGGGGCACGGCGTCTTCGGCCAGCGTCACGCCCGGCGGTCCCGTCCCGGATGCAGGAGATGGCGAAGCTGCACCATCGCCATCGGGTGCGACAGGCTCTGGGCATCGGTCTCGAGCTGCAATTCGTCGCCGCCGCGCTTGGCGGTGCGCGCCAGAATCTCGTAGACAGCCGCCGTGGTCGATTGCAGCGCCTTGGCGGCCGGCTGGCCGGACAGGATGCGCGCTAGGTAGACGGCCGCCGTCAGGTCGCCGAGCCCATTCGGCGGCTTCTCGATCAGGCGGTGTTCGGCAAGCAGCGCCTCTCTGCCGTTGAGCAGCAAATTGCCGATGCCGCCGGCCATCATCGCCGGTGCCGAAGTGACCAGCATGGTCGGTGGCCCGGCTTGCAGGGCTGCAGCCATTGCCGATTTCAGGTCAGGCAGCGGCGCTCCGGCCATCCATTCCAGCTCGTAGCGGTTGGGCGTGGCGATATCGGCGATCGGCATCAGCCGGTCGCGCATGGCGATAGCGGTCGGCTCCGGTACGTAGAGCCCGCCCGAATCGCCCATCACGGGGTCGCAGATATAGAGGGCGTCCGGCGTCTTCGCCTTGACCGCACCGACCAGCGAAGCGACGGCTTCGGCCTGGCCAGCCTCGCCGAGATAGCCGGACAGCACGGCGCCGACCTCGCCAAGCCATGGCGCGCGCTCGAGGTCGGCCATCAGCGCCTCGAACTGGTCCAGCGGCGGCACGATGCGGGTCGCCCGGCCATGGCCCGGATGCCAGGGCAGGATGACGGTCGGCACCGCCCAAACCGGAAACCCCAGCGTCTCCAGCGCAAAGACGGCAGCGCGGTTGCCGACCGAGCCGCGGGCGACATGGCTGGAGACGACGATGACCGCGCGCGGCGCGTCGGTTTTTTCGGCGCTCATTGATTTTCCTAGCTGCCCCTGGTGACGAAAAGCACGAGCCAGATCAACAGGCCGATGGCAATAAGCAAGCCCGCCGCCCGACCAATACGGGTGCCCCAATATTCGATCGGATCCGACCGGTCGGTATCGGTTGCGGTGACGTGGTCTCGCGCGCCCCTGACGGTACGCGCGAGGAACGAGGTGCCGCCCGGGTCGGTCTCGCGCGCCACCCGTTCGATGATGCGGCGCGATTCGCTGTCGTTGTCGTGGCGTTGCGCCATGGTGCTGTCCCGTTTCATGCCGAGCTTAACCCGTTCGCCCCGTCTGTCACAGGGCCTGACGGCGAATGGTAGACAACCAGTAACGCTTCTCGGCCGAAGTCATTTTCTTACCCAAGGATTGTGGTAATGCTTCGCCTGCCAACGCTATCGAGGGGACCTTATGATGCTTGCCCAGCGCCTTTCTTCACCGCCCGCTTTCCGTAATTTAGCAGCGTTCCTGGTGATGGCCGGTATGCTGCCGCTGCTTGCCGGCTGCGGCTACAACACCATCCCGACTGCTGAGGAGAACGCCAAGGCCGCATGGAGCGAGGTGTTGAATCAATACCAGCGCCGCGCCGATCTCATCCCCAATCTGGTCAACACGGTCAAGGGCTACGCCGCGCACGAGAAGGATACGCTCGATGCCGTGGTGGAGGCGCGCGCCAAGGCGACGCAGGTGACCGTGACGCCGGAAACGCTGAACAATCCGGAAGCGTTCAAAAAATTCCAAGACAGCCAGGCCGGCCTGACCAGCGCGCTGTCGCGGCTGCTGGCGGTGGTGGAGAACTATCCCGATCTCAAAGCCAATCAGAACTTTCTGGCGCTGCAGGCACAACTCGAAGGCACCGAGAACCGCATCGCAGTTGCTCGCCGCGACTACATCCAGGCGGTGAGGGAGTACAATCTGACGCTGAGGACCTTCCCATCGGTGATCTGGGCGACCTTGTGGTTCCGCGGCAACCAGCCGTTTGCGAATTTCACCATCGAGGAAGACAAGATGCAGACGCCGAAGGTCGATTTCGGCACGCAGCAGGGCGGGTGAAGAACGCATAACGAGCCTGGTCCCTGCTGGCCTTGCACTCCGTCGCGCCCCCCTCTGTCCTGTCGGACATCTCCCCCACAAGGGGGGAGATTGGCAGTTCTTGCGAAGGCGGCCAATCACCACCTTTGAGAGTTGGCGAAAGCGGTCGTAACGGGCGATCTCCCCCCTCGTGGGGGAGATGTCCGGCAGGACAGAGGGGGGCGCGACGGAGTGCCAGCCTGGCATTTCTACTCGCCATTTTAAGCCTCCTCTTCCTCCCACTCAGCGCGTTGGCCGCCGAATTGCCGGCGCTGACCGGACGGGTCGTCGACAATGCCGGCATCATCGATGCCGCGACCAAGGCGGCGCTGACGCAGAAGCTTGCCGATTTCGAGGCAAAAGGTTCGGACCAAATCGTCGTCGCAACCATTCCCAGCCTCGACGGCGAGGAGATCGAGCCCTACGCCAACCGGCTGTTCCGCGCCTGGAAACTCGGCCAGGCGAAAGAGAACAACGGCGTCCTGCTTCTGGTGGCACCGAACGACCGCAAGATGCGCATCGAGGTCGGCTATGGGCTGGAAGGCACGCTGACCGACCTGCACACCAAGCTGATCATCGAAAACGACATGGTGCCGGCCTTCCGTGCCGGCGATTTCTCCGGCGGCATCAGCAAGGCCGTCGATGACATGATCATGGTGCTGGAAGGCAATCCCGAAGAGCTGGAGGCGCGCGGCGAACGCAACCAGCAGCCGCCGTTCAACAGCGACGATCTGTTCTTCACCATCTTCATCGGCATCTGGGCAATCATCTTTTTCGGCGGCCTCGCTGCCTCCATCCTGCCGCCGATCTTCGGACAGAAGATCGGTCCCGGCCGCTATCGTTGGCTCGGCATGACCTTCGAACCCAGCCGGCGGTCTTCCGGCGGCTGGTCGGGCGGCTCCGGCGGGGGATGGTCGTCGGGTTCAAGTGGTGGCGGGTTTTCCGGTGGCGGCGGTTCGTCCGGTGGCGGCGGCTCCTCGGGAAGCTGGTGACGAAATGACAAGACACGCCGTCAGCCTGAAGAGACCCGGCTGCTCCATCAGAATGATCGGCACTGCGTTGACGGCCATGGCGGTGCTGCTGGTCGGCTTCGCGGCCTTCGCCGCCGAACTGCCGGCGCTGACCGGACAGGTCGTCGACAATGCCGGCATCATCGATGCGGCGACCAAGACGGCGCTGACGCAGAAGCTCGCCGATTTCGAGACCAAAGGTTCGGACCAGATCGTCGTCGCGACCATCCCCAGCCTCGACGGTGAGGAGATCGAGCCCTACGCCAACCGGCTGTTCCGCGCCTGGAAGCTCGGCCAGGCGAAGGAGAACAACGGCGTCCTGCTTCTGGTGGCGCCGAACGACCGCAAGATGCGCATCGAGGTCGGCTATGGGCTGGAAGGCACGCTGACCGACCTGCACACCAAGCTGATCATCGAAAACGACATGGTGCCGGCCTTCCGCGCCGGCAATTTCTCGGGCGGCATCAGCAAGGCCGTCGACGACATGATCATGGTGCTGGAAGGCAACCCGGAGGAGCTGGAGGCGCGCGGCAAGCGCAATCCGGCGAATGACAATCCTGTCGATCCCATCTTCATGCTGTTTATCGTCCTGTGGGCGACGATGTTCTTCGGCGGCTTGGCAATGGCGTTCCTGCCGCCGATCTTTGGCACGAAAGTGTCGCCGGGCGTGTACAAATGGCTGGGCATGACGTTCCGCTACGGCCGCGGGCCAGGTTCGTCATCCTCCGGTGGTGGTGTCTGGACGTCCGGGACCTCGTCCGGCAGTGGCTGGTCGTCGGGAAGTTCCGGCAGCGGTTGGTCTTCTGGAAGTTCCGGCGGCGGGTTTTCAGGCGGCGGCGGTTCGTCCGGCGGCGGCGGTTCTTCAGGAAGCTGGTGAGACATCAATCATGGCAACACGACCGATCAGCCCCGAGGATCACGAGCGCATCGCCGCGGCGATCCGCGTTGCCGAATCAAAGACCGACGGCGAGATCTACTGCGTCGTGGCGCATGCCAGCGACGGCTATTTCTTCCCGGCTGCTTTCATGTCGATGCTCGGCATGCTCGTCGTCAGCCTCGCCGTCGGTTACGGGCTGGAAGCCTGGTGGCTGTCGATCCGCTTGCCGCATTTCGTCATCGCCGAGCTTCTAGCGCTTGCCAGTGTGCTTATCCTGTTGTGGGCATTGCCCGCATTGCGCATCCACCTGGTGCCGAGGCGGCTGCGCTACCAGGCCGCCCACGCCAATGCGATGAAGCAGTTCCTCGCCCGCAACGTCCATCGCACCACGGCGCGCACCGGCGTGCTGGTGTTCGTCTCGATCGCCGAGCGCTATGCCGAGGTGGTCGCCGACAGCGGCATTAATTCTCGTGTCGGCCAGCATGTCTGGGACGGCGTCGTCCGCGACCTTACGGCGCATGCCGGCGACGATCGGCTTGCCGACGGCTTCGTCAAGGCGATCGAATCGGTCGGTGCCGTACTGGCCGAGCATTTTCCGGTCTCGACCGGCGACAGCAACGAGCTGGACGACCATCTGGTCGAGATTTGATCTCGCTAAATGCGGTTTTGCAGCGTCTCAAGGACGCACCGTTCGGCTGTGCGAAAGCATCGCGGCGGCTGACCGGACTCTTGCAATCGGGCGCTGCGGGTTTATGGTTAACCAATCATGAATACGCTGAGCATCGACATCAGGAAAGCCGAACCGCGCGATGCAGCCGCTATCGCCGACGTGCATCTTGAGGCTTGGCGCGGCGCCTATGCCGGTATTATCCCGCACCGCACGCTGACATCGATGATCAACCGCCGCGGTCCTGACTGGTGGGCGAACGCCATTCGTCGTGCTGCCACCGTCCTGGTCGTCGAAATCGGCGGCAAAATTGCCGGCTATGCGACGATCGGCAAGAACCGCGCCCGCGAACTCAGGCAGCAGGGCGAGATCTACGAGCTTTACCTGCGGCCGGAATATCAAGGCATCGGGCTCGGCAGCCGGCTTTTCTCGGCCGCACGGGCACGGCTGGCCGACCATGGCCTGAAAGGCATGGTGGTGTGGGCGCTGGAAGACAATCAGAACGCACTTGCCTTCTATGCCGGCGCCGGTGGCCGCGATGTTGCCGAGGGCGTCGAGATCTTCGAGCAGAAGGCGCTGAAGAAGGTCGCTTTCGTCTGGGAATGACGGCCAGCGCATGATCCGACCGGTTTCGGTTCGGACGATCTCCCCAGTACCATTCGCCGCATTGCACCATGCGCCGTCGCCCGCTATCGATCTTCAATCGAGAGAGGGATAAACGATGCGTATCGAAGCGATTGCCAGCGGAAAGAACCCGCCCGAGGACGTCAACGTCATTATCGAGGTGCCGATCGGCGGCGAACCGATCAAGTACGAGATGGACAAGGAGGCCGGCACGCTGTTCGTCGACCGCTTCCTGCACACTTCAATGCGCTATCCCGGCAATTACGGTTTCGTGCCGCACACGCTGTCGGGCGACGGCGACCCGATCGATGTGCTGGTCTGCAACACGCGCGCGCTGGTGCCGGGCTGTGTCATCAATGTGCGGCCGATCGGCGTGCTGGTGATGGAGGACAATGCCGGCCAGGACGAGAAGGTTATTGCCGTGCCTTCGCCCAAGCTGACGCTGCGCTACGAGAACGTCACCGAGTACACGCAACTGCCTGATATCACCCGCCAGCAGGTGCAGCACTTTTTCGAGCACTACAAGGATCTCGAACCCGGCAAGTGGGTCAAGATCGAGGGCTGGTACGACGCTGCCTACGCCAAGAAGATGATCGTCGAGGCAATCGAGCGCGCCAAGCGCAAGTAATTACCGGGCGCAAATAATCAGTTGTCGACGCGGCCGAAATCGGGCGCGTTGCCAAGCACCACACGCTTGTCCTTGCCGCAGGCAAATGTCTTCGCCTTCTCGTCGGCAAGCTTGCGCGCCTGATCGTTGGCGGCGGGATTGCCGGTGGCGAGCACGAGAGCGATCGTGCAGCCTTCGTGGGCGTCCGGTTGGGCAACCTTGGCGACGATCAGCACTTCCGTCGACTTGTTCTCGCCCTCGGTATCGCTGATCGAGCGACGATGGATGACTGCGAAAGGAACGGCAGTTTTGCCGTTGGCTTCGATACGCCACTCGACTTTGGGTCCAGCCGAATTGAGGCCGGAAAAGCTTTCCCAGACCGTGGTCATGTTGCTAGGCGGAAAGCCGTAGAACAGCGATTCCCGCGCGTCATCGTAGGAAACCAGCACCGGGTAGCCGCCATAGCCCGAACAGGCGAGGTCGGCCCAGTCGCCGTCGCCTTCTTCCGCCTGCGCATAGGTCACGCAGTCCTTCTCCCAGACGAGATCGGTATAGACGCTGGATATATCGCCGGCCCGGGCTGCCTGGCAGAGACCGGCGAGGACAAGCGGAACAAGCAGCAGGGCACGCATGGTGGAGAATCCCCTCTGAACCCTATCTCGACCTAAGCCTTGCAAAAAAATACAGGGCGTACAACGCGGAAAAAGAAGCAGATATAACGAACGTTTGGTAGTCCATCCAACAAATTGCGAGTAGCGACGCGCAAGCTGTAAACAGGGTTAGGGGGACAGCGACGCCCAAGTATAAGAAGATCAAAGCCAACGCCGATATTGAGATGGTCAGCGCGCTCGCTGTCTGGCTAAAGTCAGGCGCCCTGAAGAAGAAATATGCCAAGGTCGATGAAATGAGTATGAGGAACGCAACTCTGCGCAGCACGGCTTCCTTGACCGTATATTCATTCAGACTAAGGACCGTCCTGATGTCTCTCTTTTCTTGGTCGCTGATAAAAACCGAATTTCCCTGCCTCACGTAGTGAAGCAGGAACATCTTTTGAAGATCGTCCAAAATCGTTCGAGCAATCGATTTCAAGTCGTTACGTGCAATGTGAGGCCAAAAGCGGAGCAATCATATTGCTCCCGACCGGCACAGACAGCAAGAGAGCTATTTCTTCAAGCTCGCTTCGATCAGAAGATCGGCGTTACGGGCCACCGACTGCGCCGGTCCGCCGACACCGAACAGCTGGCCGCTGATATAGGCGCCCTCGATCAGGAGCAGCAGCCCGTCGCCCAGCGTGTCGGCGTCGCCGGCGCCCATCTCTGCCGCCATGGCACGCAGGCGGCGGCGCAATTCCTGCTTGTTGGCCTCGCTCACCACGCGGGCCGGATGGCCGTGTTCGGGATATTCGACCGCGGCATTGGTCATGCCGCAGCCGCGATAGTCGGGCCTTTGCGTACGCTTGCCGACACGCGTCAGGAAAGCGACGATCTGCGCGCGCGGATCGCCGGGATGGGCATTCACCGCCTCGTCGAAGCGCTCCCAAAATTCGAGGTCATAGTGCCGGAGATAGGATGCGGCCAACTCATCTTTGGACGGAAAGCTGCGGTAGAGGCTGGGCTTGGTGACGCCGGCACGCCGCACGATCTCGTCGACGCCGATCGCCCTGATACCGTGCCGGTAAAACAGGTCGCGCGCCACCTGGAGAATCCTTACGGCGGCGCGAGGCGGCGGTGCGTCATTCGTTTTGATCGTTGGTTCAATGCTTTTCATGTCTGGTGTGCCGATTAGCTGGTTGACAATGTTACCGGTCGGTACGTATGTTTCGCGCTCCTGCAACGTACCGGTCAGTAACATGATAGCTCAATCCCGTCCGTTTGGCCAGCGCTACGCTTTCGTCGTGGTCGCCGTCATCTTCCTCTGCCTGCTGATCGCAGCCGGCCTGCGTTCGGCGCCGGCGGTCATGATGCTGCCGCTGGAGAACAGTTTCGGCTGGCGGCGCGACGTCGTCTCGCTGGCCGCGGCCACCGGCATCTTCCTCTATGGCCTGACCGGGCCGTTTGCCGCGGCGCTGATGGAGCGGATCGGGCTTCGCCGCACCTTGCTTGCCGCGCTGCTTTTGATGTCGGGATCGACCGCGCTCAGCCTGCTGATGACCAAGCCGTGGCATCTGCTCCTCACCTGGGGCGTGTTTTCCAGCATCAGCTCGGGCGCCGTCGCTACCGTGCTCGGCGCAACCATCGTCAACCGCTGGTTCAAGACCAATCGCGGCCTGGTGATGGGACTGATGTCGGCGTCGAGCGCCACCGGGCTGCTGGTCTTCCTGCCGCTACTCGCCTCGCTTGCCCAGTCGGGCGGCTGGAAGCCGGTCGCCATTGCCATTGCCGTGGCCACCGCCGCCTTGGTGCCGCTGGTTTATATGCTGGTGCCGGAGCGCCCGGCCTCGATCGGCATGGTGCGTTACGGTGCCGAGGCCGACGACGTGCCGCCGGTGCCGCCAGCCTCGCAAGGCAATTTCCTCACCCAGACGCTGAGCACGCTGCGCCGCGCCGCCGGCACGCGCGTGTTCTGGTACCTGTTCGCCACCTTCTTCGTTTGCGGTTTCACCACCAACGGGTTGGTCGGCACGCATCTGATCGCCTTTTGCGGCGACATGGGCATCGGCGAAGTGCAGGCCGCAGGCCTGCTGTCGATGATGGGCATCTTCGACCTTATCGGCACGACACTGTCGGGCTGGCTCACCGACCGTTTCGACCCGCGCAAGCTGCTCGGCGTCTATTATGGCATTCGCGGCCTGTCGCTGATCTATCTGCCCTATTCCGGCTTCTCGGCGACCAGCCTGATCATCTTCGCGGTGTTTTACGGACTGGACTGGATCGCCACGGTGCCGCCGACGCTCAGGCTCTCCAACGAGGCGTTCGGCGACCGCAGCGGGCCGATCGTCTTCGGCTGGATCGTCGCCGGCCATCAGGTTGGCGCCGCAACGGCCGCCTTTTTCGGCGGCACCATGCGCGAGCTGCAAGGCAATTACGAGCTTGCCTTCCTGATCGCCGGCATGACTGCAATAGCCGCCGCCTGCATCTCGCTGCTGATCAACACCAGCCGCCCGGCGTTCGACCCGGAACCACAGGCGGCATAGGCGCATTCGTCGCAGGAGAGGTGCCGTCGGGCTAAACTGCCGATCTCCCCCACAAGGAGGGCGATCGGCAGTTCGCCCGTTGTTGGTTGTAACGAAACCTTCATCGTTTCGAAATGTGCATGAAACATTGAGGCTGGACCTTGGCGGCGACATTCAACGCCATCCAGGAGACAGCCATGAACAAGATTTCGATGACGCGGCGCGCTTTCGTCACGTCGGCCAGCGCCATTGGCCTGGTCGGCGCGTCGGGCCTCGCCCTTCCTTATTATTCGCGCGCCAATCAGCGCCCGGCCTTCACCCATGGCATCCAGTCCGGCGACGTCGACGCCACCAGCGGCATGGTCTGGACGCGTACGGACCGGCCGTCGCGCGTCATGTTCGAAGTGTCGTCGACGGAGAACTTCGCCAATGCCGTCCGCCTGGCGCCGCTCGATACGTCGCCGGCCAGCGACTATACGGTGAAGCGGCTGCTTACCGATCTCGCCTCCGACCAGGACATCTTCTACCGTATGGTCGCGGCCGATCTTGCCGACATCAACGCCGTTTCAGAGCCGATCGTCGGCCGTTTCCGCACAGCACCTGCCTCGAAGCGCGACATTCGTTTCGCCTGGTCGGGCGACACCGCCGGCCAGGGCTGGGGCATCGACGACACCGGCATGAAGACCTATGCCACGATCGGGAAGCATACGCCCGACTTCTTCCTGCATTCGGGCGACACGATCTATGCAGACGGCGCGATGAAGGACGAGGTTGACCTGCCCGGCGGCGGCAAGTGGAAGAACACCGTGCTCATCGATGAAAAGCGCAAGGTTGCCGAGACGCTGGACGAATACCGGGGTCAGTGGAAATACAATTTGATGGACAGGAACGTGCTCGCACTGAACGCCATCTGCCCGACGTTCTACCAGTGGGACGATCATGAGGTGCTGAACAACTGGTCGGATTCGAAGGATCTGACCGCCGACGACCGCTACACCGAAAAATCCATCCATGTGCTGGCGGCACGCGCTGCACGCGCCTTCCACGAAATGACGACGATCCGCTACGAGCCGTCGGAGCCCGGCCGCGTCTATCGCAAGATCGCCTATGGGCCGCTGCTCGACGTGTTCTTTCTCGACATGCGTTCCTATCGCGGTCCCAATGGTCCGAATATGCAGGAGACGATGACGCCGCAATCGCGCATCCTTGGCGAACAGCAGACGAAATGGCTGAAGCGCGGACTGGCGAATTCCAAGGCAACCTGGAAAATCATCGCCGCCGACATGCCGCTCGGCCTCGTCGTCTGGAACGACGGCACCAAGAAGGTCGGGGCTGAGGCAGTCAGCAATGGCGACAATGGGCTGGCCAAGGGGCGCGAGCTGGAAATTGCCGACCTCCTTCGCTATATAAAGAACGCGGGCATCAGTAATACCGTCTGGCTCACCGCAGACGTGCATTACACAGCCGCGCATTACTACAATCCGGACAAGGCGCAGTTCCAGGACTTCAATCCGTTCTGGGAATTCGTTTCGGGTCCGATCCATTCCGGCACGTTCGGACCTAATGATTTCGACATGACCTTCGGCCCGGAGCTGAAGTTCATCAAGGCGCCGACTGCCGAACAGGGTCAGAACCTGCCGCCGTCGGCCGGCCTGCAGTTCTTCGGCCTCGTCGACATCGATGGCGCCACTGAGCAGTTGACGGTGCGGCTGATGGATCGCGACGACAGCGAACTCTACAAGGTCACGCTCGATCCGGTGCGGTCGGCGTGAGAAGCCTGGACCGCTACCCTCGGTCCAGCCCAAGGGCAGGCTCCGGGGAGACGTGCATCAATCGGGATAGCAGACGACGGGAATCTTGGGCCATACGGCTTGGTCGCATCCGGCGTTTTGCTGCCGCTGCTTGAAGGCGGTGCTGACCGGCCCGGTCACCATCGGGTCGACCCCATCGGGGGCATCGGCAAAAAGCTGCTCCGCCGAACGCTTGTCGGACGGCAGGGCAGTCTGCGTCTCCTTGAACGACGCGGCCGATTGCGCCGCGCCTGCCGCGAGGAGGACGGCGAGTGCGGTACATGCCAAAATCGGCCGGAGTCTGATGCCTGCGTCGATCATGAAATTCGAACTGCCCGGACCATGAAAGGTTCCGCCTTGGTTAATAATTCCACTTCACACCAAGACATTTAAGATTTGGTGACTTTATTTGGTGGCTCGCCTCCTCTTTCGCAATTGCGAAAAACCCTGTATGAGCCGCCCAACCGAAAGAGGCAGCGCCTTTTGGCCTGCTGCCTGCAACGCTCCCGAGACCGAAACATGAAAATCCGCAATATCGCGATCATCGCGCACGTCGACCATGGAAAAACCACCCTCGTCGACCAGCTTCTGAAACAGTCCGGCTCGTTCCGCGACAATCAGCGCGTCGCCGAGCGCGCCATGGATTCGAACGATCTCGAAAAAGAACGCGGCATCACCATCCTGGCCAAGGCGACCTCGGTCGACTGGAAGGACACCCGCGTCAACATCGTCGATACGCCCGGCCACGCCGATTTCGGCGGCGAGGTCGAGCGCATCCTTTCGATGGTGGATTCGGCCATCGTGCTGGTCGACGCCGCCGAGGGGCCGATGCCGCAGACCAAGTTCGTCGTCGGCAAGGCACTTAAGGTGGGCTTGAAGCCGATTGTCGTCATCAACAAGATCGACCGGCCGGATGCCCGCCACGTCGAAGTGGTCAACGAGGTGTTCGACCTTTTTGCAGCACTTGACGCCACCGACGAGCAACTCGACTTTCCGATCCTTTACGGTTCAGGCCGCGACGGCTGGGTCTCGGAAAACCCTGAAGGCCCGAAGGACCAGGGGCTGGCGCCGCTATTCGACCTCGTCATCAAGCACGTGCCGGCGCCGACCGTTCATCCCGGCCCGTTCCGCATGATCGGCACCATTCTGGAAGCCAATCCGTTCCTCGGCCGCATCATCACCGGCCGTATCGAATCCGGCACGCTGAAATCCAACCAGGCGGTCAAGGTGCTGGACCATGACGGCACCCAGGTCGAAACCGGCCGCATCTCGAAGATCCTTGCTTTCCGCGGGCTCGAGCGCCAGCCGATCGAGGAAGCGCAGGCGGGCGACATCGTCGCCATCGCCGGCTTGTCGAAAGGCACTGTCGCCGACACGTTCTGCGACCTGTCGGTGACCGAGCCGCTGCACGCGCAGCCGATCGATCCGCCGACCGTGACGATGTCGTTCCTCGTCAACGATTCACCGCTGGCCGGCACAGAAGGCGACAAGGTGACCAGCCGCGTCATCCGCGACCGCCTGCTGCGCGAGGCCGAAGGCAATGTCGCGCTGAAGATCGAGGAATCGCCGGATAAGGATTCGTTCTTCGTCTCCGGACGCGGCGAATTGCAGCTGGCCGTGCTGATCGAGACTATGCGCCGCGAAGGTTTTGAGATCGCCGTGTCGCGGCCGCGCGTCGTCATGCAGAAAGGCGAGAACGGCGAATTGCTGGAGCCGGTCGAGGAAGTCGTCATCGACGTCGACGAGGAGCATGCCGGCGTCGTCGTGCAGAAGATGTCGGAGCGCAAGGCCGAAATGGTCGAGCTGCGCCCTTCGGGCGGCAACCGCCAGCGCATCGTCTTCCACGCGCCGACGCGCGGCCTGATCGGCTACCAGTCGGAGCTGCTGACCGACACGCGCGGCACCGCCGTGATGAACCGCCTGTTCCATGCCTACGAGCCCTATAAGGGCGAGTTGCCGGGCCGTACCAATGGCGTGCTGATCTCCAATGAACAGGGTGAATCGGTAGCTTACGCCATGTGGAACCTGGAAGACCGCGGCCCGATGGTCATCGACCCCGGCGTCAAGGTCTATCAGGGCATGATCATCGGCATCCATTCCAGGGACAACGACCTCGAAGTGAACGTGCTGAAGGGCAAGAAGCTGACCAACATCCGCGCCGCCGGCAAGGACGAGGCGGTGAAGCTGACGCCGCCGATCCGCATGACGCTGGAGCGCGCGCTGGCCTGGATCCAGGACGACGAGCTGGTCGAAGTGACGCCGAAAACCATCCGCCTGCGCAAGCTCTATCTCGACCCGAACGAGCGCAAGCGGTTTGAGAAGTCGGCGAAAGTGGTCGGCGCGGCGTAAAGGGCAATACCGCGCAATGAGCGGCAAACTCGTCACGGCTGTCATATACGACAATCGACCCGAGGCCGAAGTTTGCGTGTCGATGCTCGACGCGTATGGAATTTATGCTCTCGCGAATTACCTTCTCGACACGGGCAGGCTCGGCTTGATCCATGTGCAAGTCGCCGACAGCGATCTCGATGCGGCCAAGGGTTTGATTGGCTCGGTCCCCGAAGCGGGCGACTGAGCCTTGGCCGCAATTGTCTCTGATTGCGCATGCCCTCGCCGTTGCCTTATCCACCTGCAGCCGAAATGATATCGTCCCGGTCTGGTTCGCCAGACAGGTGGACGCGGATCGCCGTTCCCGCCCGAGCCGGCCTGCGCAAGGCTTTGGCACCGTCCGGACCGACGGCCAGCAATCGCTTCTCTTCCCAAACCTGAAGCCGCGATCGCGAGATACCGAGTTCGTTGGCCAGCAACCGGTCGAGCCGCAGCGCTGTCGGCATCTCGAGCCTGAGATGGAGTTCGAGAGCGGTGGTGTTTTCCGGCCTGTCCCCGAGCACCTCCTTATGAACGACGGCTTCAGGAAACTCCTCGACGCGCCCGATCCTGCTTCGCAGTGCGACAACATCGAAGGCATGGCGACGCGCCAATGCCGAGTCGTTGCTTTCGAATGCCTGCAGCAGGGCCGGCTCTATGTCGCGGCGGCTGCATCGCTCCAGAACGCCGAAATTCCAAGAGTTGTCGCAATAGATGCATCGGTAGATCAGCCACGCATCGATGCGTTTGCCGTTGGCGTTGACGCGGAATTTCCCGCTGCTGTGGTAAGGCTTCAGGCCGCCGCAGCGATTTGCAGTTGAGGTGAGGTCGAGGTGCGATCTTGGGCGTGATCGCCCAGCGGATGCGCAGTATCGAAGACATGCCGAAAAGCCCCTTCCCGTCGGGAAGTTCGTCAGATCGGCGATGTCGAGTTGCCCATGCGGGCACGGCGTGGCGAGAGGCTGCGGTGGTCGGAATCAGGTGTCGCGGGTAATCGTGCGCGACAGCGGTTCAGCAGTGCCAAACCGGTCTCGAACCGCCACCCTGAAGAACAGATGATGTGAAAACAGGCACCGCGACTGCGACGCCCTGCTCTGTGTCGGGGGAGTTGACGAGACCGGCGGTTACGTAGGCAAAGTGAAGCTCGAAAAGGATTTCGGGACGACATTTCTAGCCGCGAGGTGCCTGGCCGACAAGCCCTCTTTCTGTGGACGCTACCGTCGCCGGAACGGTTGGGTTACATTGAACAATCCAACATCTCAAAGAGATCCGGGTCATGCATTTCACGTCGCTTCTGATTTTTGCCGCTGCCCTTTTCGTCGCCGCCGGCTCGCCCGGCCCGTCGATCGCCGCGCTTGTGGCGCGGGTCATCTCAAAAGGTTTTCGCGACGTGTTTCCGTTCCTGCTTGCCATGTGGATCGGCGAAGCGATCTGGCTGTCACTGGCGGTGTTCGGCCTGGCCGTCGTGGCGCAGACGTTCCATTTTGCCTTTGTCGTCGTGAAGTGGGTCGGCGTCGCTTATCTCGCCTGGCTTGCCTGGAAGATGTGGACGGCACCGGTCGAGGCAAAAGAAGGTTCGTTGCCGCGCGAAGATTCGCCCGCCAAGCTGTTCTTTGCCGGCATGGCGGTGACGCTTGGCAACCCCAAGATCATGATGTTCTATCTGGCGCTGCTGCCGACCATCATCGACCTCGGTTCGGTCAGCATGATCGGCTGGGTCGAGCTGACGGCGACCATGGCCGTGGTGCTGGTCGCCATCGATCTGGCCTGGGTGCTCGCCGCAGCGCAGGCGCGCAAACTGCTCAAAAGCAAGCGCGCGATGAAGATCGCCAACCGCGTCAGCGCCGGCACCATGGCCGGCGCTGCGGCGGCGATCGCTGCTCGGTCCTGAGCCGGCGCGTCAACCCATTTCGATTATCGGCGCGATCTCGACGCTGAAACCCGGGTCCGTCAGGATAGGACAATCCTTGGCTTTGCCGACGGCATCGTCGATGTCTTTCGCTTGGATGATTGTGTAACCGGCGGTCGGATTGCTGCCTCCATTGTTCTCGACCTTGCCGCCAGGCAGCAGGGTCTTCGACATGCCGACCGGATTGCCCCCATCGATCACGGCCGAGCCAAGCTTGCCGTACCATCCGTTCCAGGCATCCATCGCTGCTTTCCGTTCGGCCTCATCGGTCGGCATCTTGCCAGAGCCGTGATAGATGTAGAGAAATTTTGCCATGCTCTCCTCCTCTGATCGGCGGCGTCGAACCGGCATGCGGTCACGCCGCATGCTGATCATCGGACCAAACCGGCAAACAAGCAACGAGAATGCGAAGCAGCTAATATAACGTGCGGTTGACTCGCAGCCGCGGTGCCCTATCGCGCCATCGAGTGGTATTCATCGTTCGGCCGCATGTCGATTGCCGATGCCAGGCGGTTCGACATGTTGAAGAAGGCGGCGGTCGAGGCGATGTCCCAGATGTCGCGGTCGGAAAAGCCGACTTGCCGCAGCGCCGCCCGGTCGGCCTCGACCATCTTTGCCGGCTGCTCGGTCAGCTTCACCGCGAATTCGAGCATTGCGCGCTGCCTGTCCGACAGCTCGGCGGCGCGAAAATTCATCGCCCTCATCTCGCCGAAGGCCGGATCGCCGGAAAGCTGGCGCACCGCCGCGCCATGCGCGGCCAGGCAATAGTAGCAATGGTTTATGGAGGAGACGGCCACCGCGATCATCTCGCGTTCGAGTTTCGACAGGCCGGATTCACCCAGCATCAAATCATTGTACATGTCGGTGAAGGCGCGCAGCTTCTTCTCGTCGAAGGCATAGGCGAGCAGCACATTGGGAACGAGGCCGAGTTTCTCCTCGCATTTGGCGAAATAGGACTTGGTCGCGTCGCTCAGCTCCGCCGGCGCAAGGTCAAGCGCGGTGATTTTGTCCGTCATGGCGGATTTCTCCTCGTTTTTCGCCAGCCTGCCGGTGAATTCCGACATTTCGTCGCAAGCCGTCAAACCTTTGTCGCCAAATACCGGTCATCTGCTACCATAGTTGTAAAAACACGACGGGAGGGAATTAGCTCATGGCCGGCCTGAAATCCGCAAGCCAGTTGAAAAAGATGAGTGCGGCCAAGGGCAGCGAAAAGCCCGGCAGGCTTGCCGATTACCTGCTGGCCCGAGCTCCGGCCGAAGATGTCGCCGCTTATGACGTCATCGATCTCGAACGCGCTGCCGAACTCGTCGGCCGCGCCGTCGCCCGGCACAAGAAGGACGACTGCGTCGTTGCCATAGACGTCGATTCCGGTGTCGTCCGCCAGGGCCGGCCGATGACGGTGATCACCGTCGTCAACGACAACATGCCGTTCCTGTTCGATTCCGTCCTCGGCGAAATCACCGAGAGCGCCGGCGAGCCGCTGCTGGTTACCCATCCGGTCATCGTCGTCAGGCACGGCAAGAACGGCGTCGAGGAAATCCTCGGCGATGGCGGCTTTGCCAAGGGCGACCATAGCCATGACCGCCTGAGCGTCATCCACGTCCATATCGGCCGCCTTTCGGCCGAGCAGGCCGAAGGCCTGTCCGCACGCCTGACGAAGCTGTTGGGCCAAGTGCGCGCCGCCGTAACCGACTGGAAGCCGATGCTTGCCCGCCTCGACCAGGCGATCTCGGAATTCCGCTACTCGCCGGTGCCGCTCGACAAGGCCCATGTCACCGAGGCGATCGCCTTCCTCGAATGGCTGCGCGACGACAATTTCACCTTTCTTGGCATGCGCGAATTCAAGTACACCGGCGGCGAGAAGAGCGGTATGCTGGAGCGCGCCGAAAAGCCCGGCCTCGGCATCCTTTCCGATCCCGACGTGCTGGTGCTCAGGCGCGGCACCGAAGCGGTGAGCACGACGCCGGAAATCCGCGCCTTCCTGCATGGGCCGGAACCGCTGATCGTTACCAAGGCCAATGCCAAGTCATCGGTGCACCGCCGCATCTACCTCGACTATATCGGCGTCAAGACCTACACCGGCAAAGGCGTGCTTTCAGGCGAGCTCCGCATCGTCGGCCTGTTCACCTCGACTGCCTATACGCGCTCGGTGATGAAAATCCCCTATCTGCGCTCGAAGGCGGAAACCGTCATTGCCAAATCCGGCTTCAATCCCGGCGACCATTCCGGCAAGGCATTGATCAACGTGCTGGAGAGCTATCCGCGTGACGAGCTGTTTCAGGTTCCGGTGCCTATCCTGCGCAAGCATGCCGAAGCCATCCTGGGCTTGATCGAGCGGCCGCGCGTCAGGGCGCTGGTGCGTGTCGACCAGTTCGACCGCTTCGTCTCGATTCTCGTCTTCGTGCCGCGCGACCGCTACGACAGCGTCGTGCGCGAGAAGATCGGCACCTATCTGAAGACGGTGTTCGAAGGCCGGCTGTCGGCCTATTATCCGGCCTTCCCGGAAGGCGGGCTGGCGCGCGTCCATTTCATCATCGGCCGCTCCGGCGGCAAGACGCCGAAGGTCGAGCAGGCGACGATCGAGGCGGCGATTCGCGACATCGTACGGACCTGGGACGATGCCCTGCGCGAGACCGCGACCGAGACAGGCGCCGACGCGAGACTCACGGCCATCGCCTCGCGCTTTTCGGAAAGCTATCGCGACAGTTTTCCGCCGGCGGTGGCGCTGGCCGACGCCGGGCGCATCGCCAAGCTCGACGCGTCAAATCCGATCGCCATCGACTACTACCGTCATGCCAACCAGAAGCCGCATCAGGCGGCGCTGAAAATCTATCACCACGGCAGCCCGGTGGCGCTGTCGCGGCGTGTGCCGGTGCTGGAAAACATCGGTTTCCGCGTCATCAGCGAGCGCACTTTCGAGGTCGGCGACAATCAATCCGGCATGGTCTTCATCCACGACATGGAACTCGAGAACAGCTACGGCAGGCCGATCGACCTCGACAATGGCGGCGCGCTGTTCGAGGATGCGTTCTTGTCCGTCTGGCGCGGCAACGTCGACAATGACGGCTATAACGGCCTCGCCCAGACCGCAGGCCTGTGGTCGGGCGAGATCACCGTCCTGCGCGCCTATGGCCGCTATCTGCAGCAGGCCGGTATCCCGCAGAGCCAGGATTTCATCGCCGCCGCGCTGAACCGCTTTCCCGAGATCGCCCGCGGCCTGCATGCGCTGTTCGTCGCCCGCCTCGGGCCGACGGCGGAAACGGAAGGCGTCGTTCAGGCCAAACATCTGAAGGCCAAGATCACGGATGCGCTGGAAGACGTTCCCAACATCGACGACGACACCATCATCCGCCGTTATCTGAACCTGATCGAAGCCTCGCTGCGCACCAATCATTTCGTTGCCGATACGAAAGAGAAAGGCCAATCACTGGCGATCAAGCTCGATTCGCAATCGGTCGACGGCTTGCCGGCGCCGCGGCCATGGCGGGAGATCTTCGTCTACGGCTCCGAGGTCGAGGGCGTGCATCTGCGCTTCGGCCCGGTCGCACGCGGCGGCCTGCGCTGGTCGGACCGCGCCCAGGACTACCGCACCGAGGTGCTCGGCCTGGTCAAGGCGCAGCAGGTCAAGAATGCGGTGATCGTGCCGGTCGGCGCCAAGGGCGGCTTCTATCCGAAGAAGTTGCCGATGAGCGCCGGTCGCGACGCCATTTTCGAGGCCGGCACGGCCGCCTACAAGAACTACGTCTCCAGCCTGTTGTCGATCACCGACAATATCGGACTGGACGGCGTCATCCCGCCGGCCGGCGTGGTGCGGCGCGACCAGGACGATCCCTATTTCGTCGTCGCCGCCGACAAGGGCACGGCGACCTTCTCGGACACTGCCAACGCCATCAGTGAAAAGCACGGCTTCTGGCTCGACGACGCTTTCGCCAGCGGCGGTTCGGCAGGTTACGACCACAAGAAGATGGGCATCACCGCCAAGGGTGCCTGGGAAGCGGTCAAGCGGCATTTCCGCGAGATGAACCGCGACATCCAGACCACGCCCTTCACCGTCGTTGGCGTCGGCGACATGTCGGGCGACGTGTTCGGCAACGGCATGCTGCTGTCGGGGCAGACCCGGCTGATCGCCGCCTTCGACCATCGCGACATCGTCATCGATCCCGATCCCGACATGGCGGCTTCGATGGCCGAGCGCAGGCGCGTGTTCGCGCTGCCGCGCTCAAGCTGGCAGGATTACGACAAGACGAAGCTGTCCGAGGGCGGCATCATCGTTTCGCGCAGCCAGAAGTCGATCACCCTGCCGGCGGCCGCGGCCGCGGCGATCGGCCTAGGCAAGTCAACGGCCACGCCGGTCGAGATCATGAGTGCCATTCTCAAGGCGCCGGCAGACCTTTTGTGGTTCGGCGGTATCGGCACATATGTCAGGGCGTCGAGCGAGACCAACCAGGATGTCGGCGACCGTGCCAATGACGCGATCCGCATCACCGCGCTCGACCTGCGCGCCAAGGTCATCGGCGAAGGCGCCAATCTCGGCGTCACGCAGCGGGCGCGCATCGAGTTCGGGATGAATGGCGGCCGCTGCAATTCGGATGCCATCGACAATTCGGGCGGCGTCAACTGCTCCGACGTGGAGGTCAACATCAAGATCGCGCTGGCTTCCGCCATGCGCAAAGGATCGTTGACCCGGCCGGCGCGTAACAAATTGCTGGCCGAGATGACCGACGAGGTCAGCGGCCTGGTGCTGTCCAACAATTACGAGCAGACGCTGGCGCTGTCCCTTGCCCGCAAGCGCGGCCTTGCCGACATCGCCCATCAGAGTCGTTTCATGGCGGCGCTCGAGGCGCGCGGGCTGCTCGACCGTGCCGTCGAGACGCTGCCGTCGCCGGCGGCCCTTGCCGAGCGCGAGACGCGCGGCGAGCCGCTGACCCGGGCTGAACTCGGCGTGCTGCTCGCCTATGCCAAGATCGTGCTGTTTTCCGACATCGTCGCCAGCGACGTGCCGGACGATCCGCATTTCGACCGCGACCTGATGGGTTACTTTCCCGACCGCATGGCGAAGAAATATGCGGCAGAAATCCACGGCCATCGCCTGCGCCGCGAGATCATCGCCCGTGTAGTCGCCAACGATCTGGTCAATCGCGGCGGCCCGTCCTTCGTCAACAGGCTGCAGGAAGCGACTGGCCGCAGTGCCGCCGATGTCGTGCGCACCTTCGCCGTGGTGCGGGATGGTTTTGCGCTGCCGGCGCTCTATCGCCAGATCGACGCGCTCGACAACCAGATCGACGGACAGATCCAGCTCGACCTCTATCAGGCGGTCAGCCGGCTGATCTTTGTGACCAGCGGCTGGTATCTGAAGAACGATGCCGGCACCGCACCGCTCGGGCAGCGGATCGCCGAGTTGCAGGATGCGCGCAGGGCGTTGGAGCCGAAGCTCGTCTCGCTGCTGCCCGCTTTCTCGCGCGAGCGGATCGAGGAGCGGCGGCATAGCCTGTCAAAGGGCGGTGCGCCGGAGAGCCTTGCCGAACAGCTGGCGCTGACCGATGTGGCGGAACTTGTCCCCGACATCGCGCTGACGGCGCGGATGGCGAATGCCGATATCGTCGCTGCCGCCAAGGCGTTTTTCGCGGTCAGCGACGTCTTCCGCATCCCGCGCGTCGAGGACGCGGCGCGCTCGATCACGCCCTCGGATTATTACGATCAACTGGCGCTTTCCCGCGCCACCGACACGATCGGCGCGGCGAGGCGTGGCATCGCGGTGGCGGCACTGACCAGCCATGCCGAGGCGGCGGATCCGGTGGCGACATGGCTGGAAGCCGGCGGCGAACGGGTCGGGCGCATCCGCGAGCGGCTGCAGGCGCTGACCGAGGGCGGCGACATCACCGTATCGCGGCTGTCCGTCGCGTCCGGCCTGATGAGCGATCTGACGGCGCTGTGAGCAGCCTTCCACATCGCGCGGGATTGCCGGAAAGAACTGCGCTATAGAACGAACGGCGCCCTGCTTTGGGGCGCTGGGGCATGATCCCGAACGTGACGATCGGCTTTGGGATCATGCTCAAAGAAAAGACGGAGCGTCATTCCGACTCGATCGGAATCTAGCAAGCTCCAGCGGAGGGGACATGGTTGAGATGGCAATGCAGCGGGCGTCGGGACGCGGCATCTGGGGATGGATGCTGTTCGACTGGGCGGCACAGCCGTTCTTCACGGTCGTCACCACCTTCATCTTCGGTCCTTATTTCGTCTCGCGCATGGCCAGCAATCCGGAGACGGGGCAAGCGGCGTGGGGCTACGGCATTGCCGCCGCCGGCCTCGTCATCGCCGTCTTGTCACCGATCCTCGGTTCGATCGCCGATCAAACCGGACCACGCAAACCGTGGATCGCCTTCTTCGCCGCGGTCAAGATCACCAGTCTCACGCTGCTGTGGTTCGCCGCGCCCGGCTCTAATCTTTTTCTGGTCGTGGCGGTGTTCTCGCTGGCGTCGGTCGCGGCGGAATTCTCGACCGTGTTCAATGATTCGATGATGCCGCGCCTGGTGCCGAAGAGCGACATCGGCAGGATCTCGAACATGGCCTGGGGCCTCGGCTATCTCGGCGGCATGATCGCGCTGATCTTCGTCGTTACCGTCATGGCCGGCTCGCCTGAAACCGGCAAGACCGTCGTCGGGCTCGACCCGATCTTCGGCCTTGACCCCAGGCTCGGCGAGGACGCGCGCGCCACCGGACCGTTGTCGGCGGCCTGGTATTTCCTGTTCATCCTGCCGATGTTCTTCTTCACGCCTGACGCGATCAAAGGCATGCCAATCGGGCCGGCGGTGCGCGAGGGATTGTCGGAACTGAAGTCGACGCTGGCCGAAGTGCGCAAGCGCAGTGGCATTTTTCGCTTTCTCGTCGCCCGCATGATCTATCAGGACGGCGTCAACGCGCTGCTGGCGCTGGGCGGAACGTTTGCGGCGGCGATGTTCCATTGGTCGATTACCGAGATCGGCCTGTTCGGCATCATACTCAACGTCGTCGCCATAATCGGATGCCTGGTTGCCGCACGCCTCGACGCAGCACTGGGTTCCAAGATCATAGTGATGATTTCGCTTGTCATGCTGAGCATTGCCACGATCGGCATCGTCTCAACCGGCCCGGGCTATACGCTGTTCGGCGCCTGGATAATGCCCGGACTGGATGGCGGCGGATTGTTCGGCACGGCGGCGGAAAAAGCCTACATTTTCTACGGCCTGCTGATCGGGCTTGCCTTCGGGCCGGTGCAGGCATCGTCGCGCTCCTACATGGCACGCAGCGTCACCGCAGCCGAATCGGGCCGCTATTTCGGCATCTATGCGCTGGCCGGTCGGGCAACCAGTTTTGCCGCACCATTCATGGTGGCCACGATCACCCTGGCCAGCGGCTCGGCGCGGCTCGGCATGGCGGCGATCGTGCTGTTCCTCGGCGTCGGCATCGCGATCCTGATCGGCACGCCTTACCCCGCGGATCGGCCGGCTGAGTAGCTTCCCCACAAGGAGAGGGACGGGCGCTCAATGCCGGAAGTGCCTCACTCCGGTGAAGACCATGGCGATGCCGTGAGCGTCGGCGGCGGCGATGACATCGTCGTCGCGCATCGAGCCGCCCGGCTGGATGACGGCGGTGGCCCCGGCTTCGATTGCCGACAAAAGCCCATCCGCGAACGGGAAAAAGGCATCCGAGGCGACGACCGAGCCCTTGGTCAAAGGCTCCGTCAGACCGGCAGCCTCGGCCGCGTCGAGCGCCTTGCGCGCGGCGATACGCGAGGAATCGACCCGGCTCATCTGACCGGCGCCGATGCCGACGGTGGCACCATCCCTGGCGTAGACGATGGCGTTCGACTTGACGTGCTTTGCCACGCGAAAGGCGAATTTCAGATCGGCCAATTCGGCCGGCGTCGGGGCGCGCCGGGTCACCACTTTCAGCTCGAGGTCATCCACCACCGCATTGTCGCGGCCCTGGACGAGCAAGCCGCCAGCAACCGATTTTAAGCCGAAACCCGCCGCGCGCGGGTCGGGCAGGCCGCCGGTGACCAGCAGGCGTAAATTCTTCTTGGCGGCGACGACGCGGATCGCTTCGTCCGAGGCGTCCGGCGCGATGATGACCTCGGTGAAGGTTTTGACGATCTCTTCGGCAGCCTCGGCATCGAGGATTAGGTTCATGGCGACGATGCCGCCGTAGGCCGAGACCGGGTCGCAGGCCAGCGCCCTGGCATAGGCCGCTTGCAGTGAAGCGCCTTCGGCGACGCCGCACGGATTGGCGTGCTTGATGATGGCAACCGCGGCGGAGCGGGCCGGATCGAACTCGCCGACCAGTTCGAAGGCGGCGTCGGTATCGTTGATGTTGTTGTAGGAAAGCTGCTTGCCCTGAAGCTGGCGCGCCGTAGCGACGCCCGGTCGCCTGTCGCCATTGACATAGAAGCTGGCGCCCTGATGCGGGTTTTCGCCATAGCGCATCACCGATTGCAGCTTGCCGCCGAAGGCGCGCCATGTCGGATGCTCGATCTCCAGCGCCTCGGCGAACCATCCCGAGATCGCCGCATCGTAGCTGGCGGTGCGGGCAAAGGCCTTGGCTGCCAGCTTCTTGCGGAAATCCAGCGACAGCGAGCCGAAATTCATCTCCAGCGCGTTGAGCACCGAGGCATAGTCGTCAGGGTCGGTGACGATGCCGACATAAGCGTGGTTCTTGGCCGAGGCACGGATCATCGCCGGGCCGCCGATGTCGATATTTTCGACGATCGCCGCGTAGTCGGCGCCGGAGCGGCGCACCTCTTCGAACGGATAAAGATTGGAGACGACGAGATCGATCGGCTCGATGCCGTGGTCGCGCATCGCCGCGGCGTGCTCGGGATCGTCGCGAACACCGAGCAGTGCGCCATGCACCGACGGGTGCAGCGTCTTGACGCGCCCGTCCATGATCTCGGGAAAGCCGGTGAGCTCGGATACGTCGCGCACGACCATGCCGGCCTCGGCAAGGGCCTTCGCCGTGCCGCCGGTCGAGACCAGCTCGACGCCGGCCGAAGCCAGCGCCCTGGCGAAATCGATCAGGCCGGTCTTGTCAAAGACGGAAAGCAGCGCGCGGCGGATGGGAACGAGATCGGGCGCTGGAATATTCTTGGCGGCGACGGCCATAGGCTGGCGGCCTTTCGACTTCTGGTTGGAGAGCGTCCGCGGGCCGTAGCATATGAGGCCCGGAAATCAAGCCGCAAGGCTTGATCAGCGTCTGCCGTTGCCACTGGCTTCAGCTTTTTCCGGATGGCCGCCGACAATGGTCCGCGTCAATTGCCAGTGGACCTCGGAAATCTCCGAGGCTTTGAACGCAAGCACGATCTGGCGGCTGCGGCGCGGGCCGCCGAGCCCGGCGAAATAGATCGATTCCTCGACCTCGGGCGTCACTTCGGTGGAGGTAAACACCCAGGTGTCGGCATGGTCGGCGGTCAGCACCAGGCGGTCATGCTCATCCTGGAGCAGGTTTATGTCGGGATGGACATGGAAACGCACCGTAACGAAATCACGGCCATTGTTGCGGATAGAAGCGCCGCCCGGCCGCAGGAAGCGGTCCCTGCCTGCAAGCACATTGCCCTCGGTCGACAATTTCAGCTCGCGCTCATGCAGGAACCCGAAACGCGCCACGTAGCCGTCATGGCGGGCGATGAAGCCCTGGCTGCCCTTCTGGTCGGTACGCTTGCAAGGCACATGCTGCGGCCCGCCGATCAAAGGCGTGCCGAGCAGGTCGTTGACCCGCAAGGAGTGGTTGAAGCGCGCCGATGACGTATCGTTGATGGTGGCGGTCGAGTGGGCGGCGGTGGCGCGGGCAAGCGGCCGGAATTCGGCGGCGCCATAGGTGTCTATGCCGGCATTGACGATATAATGCTGGCGGCCCGACGACAATTCGAAGGCGAGGCATCCGGCGTGAGCGGCATTGGACACGTCGACGGGCGGCGGCGGGCCGGTATCGGCGATCACCGTGACACCACCCATCGACAGGCGCTCATAACCCGAATGCGGCGCGTGCAGCAATGGTGCGCCGGCGGTGTCGTCGTGATGCAGGATGGTGGCGATACGGTCGTGAATGGTGGCGCCCATGCCGTTGAAGCGAGCAAGGCTGCCATCCTGATGGCGAAAGAAGCGCAGCGCCGGCAGCATCCGGTCGATGGCGCCGATCAGGGCGGCCGGCGGTGTCTCGGCCTGATTGGCATACGTCTGGCGCAACGGCAGAAGGTCGGCGAGGATTTCAAGCACGGCCATCGGATTGCGGGAGATATGGCCGCCGTCAGGCAGAATCTGGCGATCGAGCTCCTCAGCGAGAGTACGGGTGGCACCGCGTAGCGCCGAGGCGGGCGCCGGCAGCGACAAAGCGGCAAACGCCAGCGCAATGCGCGCGCGCAGCCTGTCCTTGCCGTCCGGCATCTCGCGCGCCATGGCGCGCAAATAGCGGATCTGGACGGCGAGCGATTTCAGGAACGCGCGGTAGAACGGAAATTCGGCGCCCTGCAACACGATCGAGGAATGCTGCAGCCAGGCAATGACGCGCTTGGCCGTCGTGCCGGGCTCCCAGGCAACGCCGGAAATATGGCTGCCATGGATTGCAATCCAGTCGGAAACCAATGCTCGCGCGTTGGCGGCGGCGAGCTCGGTGCCCGCGGCACGCATATGGCGCAGCCAGCGAAAGCCGTGCAGCGTCCTTTGCCAGCCGGGATTGGGCACGTCGATCTGGAAGGGCGATTTGCCACCGGTCTCGACCAGATGCCCCGAAAGCGGATAGCGGCCGTAATAGATCTCGAGCGCGATCTGAGGATCGGCGAGGCGCAGGTCCGGCGGGGCGATCAGGACGCGCTCCGGCGTGCGGCCGGAGTAGCGCCAGCGATAGAGTGGCCCGGCACGCAAGCGCCGGCGCGTCTTGCGCCAGAACTCCCTCGCGACAAGCGTCCATAGTCGCGTCGTGTTACCGGCAACGATTGCCAAAACCCCTCCTGATCGTCCTCGCCCAAGCACAAGTTTATATGATTCAAGAACTTGTGCGAAGGCGAATTCCGCGACAGCGTGGCCGTTCAGCCTGTTTTCCGTGCCTCCTCGCCCCAAAAAGGTCGGACTGCGCTTCGAGATCTACCCCTTAGCCGACTCTGCGCATGCGGGCGGCGAAGAAGCCGTCCAGCCCGGAACGGGCCGGCGAACCTAGCTCCAGATCGGCAGGCGTGGTGCGCAACGTGCCTTGCGGCGTCAGGAACGGGTCGATGCCGGCGATCTCACGCAGCCGAAGCGGGTCGTCGACGATTTCCGCATTGCCGGCGAGAAAGTTGCGATAGAGCTCTTCGCCTTCGAGCGGATCGAGCGAACAGTTGGAAAAGACGATGCGTCCGCCAGGTTCGACCAGGGTGACGGCGCGGGCGAGCAGCTTCCGCTGCAGGTCGGCCAGTTTTTCGACGTCGGCCGCCGTCTTCGTCCAGGGCACGTCGGGGTGCCGCCGCACCGTGCCGGTCGAAGAGCAAGGTGCGTCGAGGAGGACGGCGTCGAAGAGGTCCTTCGGCTCGTATTTGAGCAGATCGGCTTGCACGATCTCTGCCGAAAGGCCTAGCCTTTCGAGGTTCTGCGCCAGCCGCGCCAACCGGTTTCGGGACATGTCGAGCGCGGTGACGCGGGCGCCGGCAAGGATCAGCTGGGCGGTCTTGCCGCCGGGGGCGGCACAGAGGTCAGCGATGTGAAGCCCCTTGACGTCGCCGAACAATCGAGCCGGCAGGCTGGCCGCAGCATCCTGAACCCACCAGGCGCCTTCCCCAAAGCCGGGCAGTTCGGTGACGGAAGCGCTGAGCTTTTCGACCCGCACCGTGCCGGTCGGCAAGACGAAGCCGCCGAGCCGTTCTGCCCACAGCGCCGGATCCGACTTGACCGAGAAATCGACCGGCGCTTCATGGCGATGGGCGAGCAGAATCTGCCTGGCCTTGTCGGGTCCGTAGACAGTTTTCAAGCGGTCGGAAAACCATCTCGGCGCCTCGTCGGTGGCGGCAAGTGCCGCCGCCAGCTCGTCCTGCTTGGCCCGCGCCAGGGTGCGAAGCACGCCATTGACGAGGCCGGAAAAGCGCGTGGTGCGCGGATCGGATTTGGCGTGGGTCACGGCGAGGTCGACGGCGGCGCTGTCGGGAATGTCGAGGAACAGGATCTGCGCCGCCGCCACATGCAAGATGTGCGAAAGTGCTGTGGCGTTGGGCGGCAGCGGCTTTTCCAGGCGGCGGGCCAGCAGGCTCGATATGGTCATGCGGTAGCGCAGGGCGGTGACCAGAATGGCGCGCACCAGGGCACGGTCGCGCAGGTCGAGCGCCTTGTATTGCGGATGGCCGTTCTCATGGTCGGTCAGCCCGTCGAGCGGCGTTCTCGCATCGATGACGGCGGCAAGCAGGCGGGCGGCTGCCTTTCGCGCGGCGAGGCCGGGCGCTTCCGAAGGTTGTCTTGGAAGCGGCGTCATCGTGCGGGTGATCGCTTGGCTAATGCGAAGACGGCGTTGAGAAAATCATCTTTGCTACCCGCGGGGGAAGACAGCCCCAGGTATTCATTCTCCACCTTGCCGAGATAGTCGGAGATTTGCCTGGGATCTGCGCCGTCGACCACGAGACGCATAATCTGCAGCAGATAGTTGTCATACTCATCTGCAGGAAGCGGACGGAATCCAGGTTCTCTGGATGTCGCTGTACTCTCCATAGGTATTCCAATCGGGTTCCAGTGCTTAGCGCACAGGATACGCATCTCCTCAAGTTGCATAGGCCCCTTCCCGCCCGCGGCTGCGCTCACGACCACGGACCTTTGGGCCCGGTTGGATTGCGTCCCCAGGGATTGGGTTTCGGCCTGGCCGGCTCAGCCGGCCTCTCGGGCCGCGCGGCCCTGTCCCACGGACCCGACGGCTGCTGCCCGGTCTCTTCCGGCGTCGGCCTTGGCGTCGCGGCCGCTTCGGGTGCGCCGGCCATCTCGCTTGCCATCCTCTGCAATGCGGCGATGCGGTTTTCTGTGCTCGGGTGAGTGGAAAACAAACTGTCCATGCGCTCGCCGGAAAGGGGATTGATGATGAAGAGATGGGCGGTTGCCGGACTGCGCTCGGCATCCGGGTTGCGGATGCGTTCGGCGCCACGCGCGATCTTGTCAAGTGCCGAGGCGAGCCACAGCGGGTGTCCACAGATTTCGGCACCGCGCCGGTCGGCCTCGTATTCGCGGGTGCGGCTCACCGCCATCTGCACGATCATGGCGGCCAGGGGCGCCACGATCATCGCCACCAGCACGCCGACGATGCCGAAGGGATTGTTGTTGTCGCGGTTGCCGCCGAAGAAGAAGGCGAAATTGCCGAGCATCGAGATTGCGCCGGCAAGGGTGGCGACAATTGTCATGGTCAGCGTGTCGCGATGCTGCACATGGGCAAGCTCGTGCGCCATCACCGCCGCGACTTCTTCATGTGACAGTTGCTGCAGCAGGCCGGTGCTGGCGGCGACAGCGGCATTTTGCGGATTGCGGCCGGTGGCGAAGGCATTGGGCTGCGGATTGTCGATGAGATAGGTTCTCGGCATCGGCAGGCCGGCACGCTGGGCGAGACCCTGCACGATGGCGTAATATTCAGGCGCGTTGCTTTCGTCGACCTCGACGGCGCGGTGCATCGACAGCACCATCTTGTCGGCGTTCCAATAGCTGAACAGATTGGTGCCGGCGGCGATCAGCAAGGCGATCATCATGCCGCCGGATCCGCCGATGAGATAGCCGACGCCCATGAACAGGGCCGTCATTGCGGCCAAAAGCATGGCGGTGCGAAGGGTGTTCATCGTCTGCTCCGTTCTGGCCCAACAAAGGGGTCGATCCTTGTGGACCCATCGCTATATGATGGGAAACAGCGGTTCCCGTTTCAATCGGGGGCCTGTTTCAATCTACCGGAAGATCGCATGATCGACAAAACCAGCAAAACGCGTGCTAACGGCGAGCCGCAAAAGCCGCTGGCGCCGGCAGCCCGGCGCGCCTTGGCGGAGGCCGAGGCGCGGCGGGAGAAATATCGCGCGAAGGAAGCCACACTGCCGAGGGAGATCGGCGGGCGCGGCGGCAAGGAGCCCGGCCGCTACGGCGACTGGGAGGTCAAGGGCCTGACCAGCGACTTTTAGCCCAAACAGGGTGCTAGCTAAGCAGGCTGCGAGGCCCGCTCCGCTTCGATGGTGATCCAGCCGCTGGCATCGACGGCAATGCCGATCGCGTCATAGCCGGCGACGGCGGCATGCGGCGTCTCCAACGGATGCCGGTGCGTGGCGCTGATCACCACGACCGCGGCGCCCGCGGCCTCGGCTGCCGCTATGCCGGCGGGTGCGTCCTCGAAGACGAGGCAGTCGCGCACATCGACGCCGAGCCGTTCGGCCGCCAGCCGGAAGCAGTCGGGCGCCGGCTTGCCGCGGGACACGTCCTCTGCGGCAACGATTACGGCGGGAGCCGGAATGCCGGCGGCCTGCAGGCGCAGCAAGGCAAGTTCGCGGGGCGCTGAGGTGGCGATCGCCCAGCTCGCGGGCGGCAGCGACGCCAGGAACGCCGCAGCGCCGGCAATCGGGCGACTGCCCTCGACATCGGCCGCCTCGGCCTGCAAAAGCGCATCGGCTTCGCGGGCAGGGTCGATGCCCGGAAGTGCCAGCCGGCCGATGGTCTCGATCGCCCGAACGCCGTGGATGGTCGGCAGGAATGCGGCGACGTCAAGACCTTGCCGATGCGCCCAAGCTGCCCAGACCCTTTCCGCCGCGGCAATCGAATTGAGAATCGTGCCATCCATATCGAACAGGAAGGCCGCAAATTTTCTGCCTGCAAACATCGGTTTTTCCGGAGTCATTTTGGAGGGATTATTTCGAAGGAAGCATGTCGATCGACCGTAACGTTGCCGCGTCCGTATGGGAAGCCGCGCGGCGTCGTTTTCGGCCTCTCCACGGAACCGCTGCGCATGTCCCCGCGTTGATCGGAGCTATCTTTCACGACGATCGATGGGGGAGGACGATGCTGATTCGGCTCGGCTATGAAATTGCCATTGAATGCGTTGCAGCCACGCCGGTCGTTTCGTTGCTCGATATCCACAAGGATCGTCAGGCCAACATCAAGCGGCAGACGCGCGTGCTGACGTCGCCGTCCGTGCCGACCAGGGTCTACCACGATGTCTTCGGCAATAGCTGCCGCCGCTTCACGGCGCCGGCCGGAAATTTTCGCATCCTCTACGATGCGGTGGTCGAAGACAGTGGCGAGACGGACGAGGTCAACACGCTGGCCAGGCAAGTCCCGGTCGAGGAATTGCCGGATGAGGTGCTCGGCTATCTGCTCGGCAGCCGCTACTGCGAGACCGATCATCTCAGCGATCTGGCCTGGCAACTCTTCGGCCAGCTTCCGCCGGGCTGGGCGCGGGTGCAGGCGATCGTCGACTATGTCCACAACCGCCTTTCCTTCGGCTACGGCTATGCGCGCTCGACCCGCACGGCGGCGCAGGCGCATGAGGAACGCGTCGGCGTCTGCCGCGACTTTGCCCATCTGGCAATCACGCTCTGCCGCTGCATGAACATCCCGGCCCGCTACGTGAACGGCTATCTCGGCGACATCGGCGTGCCCGCCGATCCGGCGCCGATGGACTTCTCGGCCTGGATGGAAGTGTTCCTCGACGGCAAGTGGTACATCTTCGATCCCCGCCACAATTTGCGGAGAATCGGCCGCGTCGTCATTGCGCGCGGCCGCGACGCCACCGACGTGCCGCTGCTGCACAGTTTCGGCCCGCACCGGCTCAGCCTGTTCAAGGTCTGGACCTACGAGCAGGAAGGCAATCTGTTCAAGCCGCCCTATCGCGGCGTCGACAGGACGGTCAGCGCACGGATGCTGGCCTAGTCGTGTCGGACACATTCATCGTCGATATTTCCATCTCCCGCCACCGCTGATCCGGTTCGATACATCTCGGCTGTGCCGGATCGGGACGCGGTCCGGCCGTCCCGAATTGTAAGCCGGATCGTGGTAAGCGCTTCGTGAACAAAGTCGCGCCGGTGTGCATTCATTTACCGGTTGTTTACTGTATTGCGGCTCGAAACCGTTTGGAAACAATGGTCTGATGGGGAGCTGCTCGCTTTCGCCCGCCTGGCGGAGCGATCCGGCCGGAATCCTGCAATGCGCCTTCGGACAGCTACAGGCTGTAGCGAATGGAGGCGGAAGGATGCGGCGTTTCGGGGGTCTTGTTCAGACGATCGGCGGCTTTGCCGCGGATCGCAGCGGAAATTTCGCGGTGCTGTTTGGCGTAATCGGTTCAATGCTGGCGCTGAGCGTTGGCTTTGCCATCAACGTCTCCCAACTCTATAATGTGAAATCGAGCCTGCAGGGCGTGGTCGATGCGGCGGTCACCTCGACGGCCCGCGACCTGACGACCGGCGTCATCAGCGAGGCCGACGCGAACAAATCGGTGCAGGCCTTTCTCGATGCCAACAGCACGGCGGGTATCCTGCAGGACAACGAGATCGTTCTCGACAATCTGGCGATCGACAGGACCGCCAAGACCGTCCAGGCGGACGTCCATGTCAACGTCAGCTACTATTTCCCGTTTTTCAGCACGGGTGGCATGCAGCGCGTTCCAGCATCGACGACGGCGCTCTATTCGGACAAGGAGATCGAAGTCGCGATGATGCTCGACGTGACCGGGTCGATGGCCGGCCAGAAAATCATCGATCTGCGGGCGGCTGCGGCGAATGCGGTCGACAGTTTCCTGGGCGGCCAGGACCCCTCCAAGCCGCGAGTGCGGGTTGCCATCGTGCCTTACGCCAATTCGGTGAATGCCGGTACGCTTGCCTCCAGCAGCGTCTATGTGGAAACCACCGCCAGCCAACGCAAACAGGCGCCGGCCAATGACGCCGTGCAGTATGTCACGGGCTTCATCCGTCCGGACAATTGCGCCACCGAACGCAAGGGGACCTATCAATATTCGGACGCAGGCCCTGACGCCAGCATGGTCAACCGCGACTACCTGCTGTCGTCCTTCGCTTGGCAAACCGGCACCGCCGCCTGCCCGGCCGCCACGCTGATGCCGCTGACGGCGGATGCGACGGCGCTCAAGACGGTCATCAAGAATTTCGTCGCCTCCGGCGGCACCGCCGGCCATATCGGCGTGCAGTGGACCTGGTACATGCTGTCGGAAAACTGGGGGAGCATAATGAGGACTTCGCAACGGCCGGCCAAGATGGATCCAAAAAAGGTCGCCAAAATCGCGATCCTAATGACCGACGGCGAGTTCAACCTATCCTACTTCGATGCGAGCACCGTCGGCGACGTCTACAATGACGCCGGCAAGGAGCCGACCCGCACGGCGGCCAAGAAACTTTGCGCTGCCATGCGCGACAAGGGCATCGAGATCTTCACTATTGGGTTTGACCTAAACGAAACGAATGCCAAGGCGACGCTCCAGGATTGCGCGAGCCCGGACACCGCCAAGATCAAGCACTTCTACCAAGCGGCCAATGGAACCGAACTCAACCAGGCTTTCCAGGATATAGCGCGCAACGTCGAGATGTTGAGCGTAACCAAATAGGGGACAACAGCCCAAAAAGAAAAGGCCGCCGCTTCTCGCGAAGCCGGCGGCCTTCCGTGTTTCCGTCCATGGCGCGGCTCCGGGCGGCGACGGTTGGTCGCCAGCCGCGCATCTCGCGCCTTAACGGGAAGACTGCTTCCCGAAAGTGCAATCCGCTGAGGCCACGTTCTGGAAAACGAAATCACTCGACATCGGATCACCTCCTTTCGATTTGTTGAACACTCCCTCATGATGGGGTGTCACCCGGCAAATGGCAAGGCGCGGCACCCGAAAATCCTGAACAAGCGTGCTTGCGCACCCAGGCGGCTTGCGGCCGGCCGATCGGGCAGGCAAGATCGCGCTGCTATTGTTCCGGGCCACTATTGTTCCGGGTAAGGGAGGACGGGGATGGATCCAGCCGATAGGGCAGCCCGGATCGTTCGAACGGTTATCGAAACGCTGAAGCCGGGCTTTGCGGTGAGGTTGTGGACGGGCGAGCGGATCGGCCCGGCTGCCGGCCCGGTGCTCACCATTAACGACCAGGACATCGTCTGGCAGATCGTACGCCGCCCCTCCTTCTCGACGCTGATCGAGATGTGGATTTCCAAGGCAGTCGACGTCGAAGACGGATCGCTGTTCGATTTCTACGCCTTGCCCACGCAAGGCAAACTCCGGACGAAGCTCAAGTCATTGCCGAAGCTGGCGATCCTGCGCGACCTGCCGGCCGTGCTGCTTTCGCGAAAACAGATGACGACGCGCACCGACCTTTCCGGCCGCAATCCTTTCGTCAGCGGTTCGAGCAAGGAGGCGATCCAGCACCATTACGATATTTCCAACGCCTTCTATCGGCTCTTCCTCGACGAGCGGATGGTCTATAGCTGCGGCTACTTCAAGGATTTCGCCAACGATATCGACCAGGCGCAGAAAGACAAGCTCGACCATATCTGCCGCAAGCTTCGGCTGAAGCCCGGCGAAAAACTGCTCGACATCGGCTGCGGCTGGGGAGCGATGCTCATTCACGCGGTGAAGAACTATGGCGTCGTCGGCCACGGCGTTTCGTTGTCGGAGGCACAGACCGAACTCGCCCGCGAACGCATCCGTGCCGAAGGGCTGGAGGACCGCATCACCATCGAGATAAAATCCTATGGCGAGCTCTCCGGCTCCTTCGACAAGATCTCGTCGATCGGCATGTTCGAGCATCTGGGGCTTGCCAACCATGCGGCCTATTTCTCGACGATCCATCGCCTGCTCAAACCCGGCGGCATCTATCTGCACCATGCCATCACCCGGCGCGACAAGGGCAGCCTGAAGAAGACGCTGCGCAAGGGGCCGGAATTCAAGGCGTTGATCAAATACATCTTCCCGGGCGGCGAACTCGACACGATCGGCATGACGCTCGGCAATCTCGAGGCGCATGGCTTGCTCGTCTATGATGTCGAAAACTTGCGCGAGCATTATGCGCGCACCTGCAGGCTATGGGCCGAACGTCTCCATGCACGCTTCGACGAGGCGATCGCCGAAGTCGGCGAAGCCAAGGCGCGGCTCTGGCTGCTTTATCTCACCGGCTGCTCGATCACCTTCGAACGCGCCTCGGCGCAGATTTTCCAGACCGTCGCCACCAGGCGGGCGCGCGGCCCCAGCGGCCTGCCGCCGACGCGTGCGGATTTGTATCGATAGCCTACAGGAAGCGCATCGTCGCGCCGATCTCGATCCGGCCGGGCCGGTCGACCGTGCAGTAGACGCCGAGATTGTGGGCGTTGTGGCGGACCAGGCTGCGCAGGATTGCCGGATCGTGGTCGAAGCCGTCCTGGGCAATGATGGTGAAGCCGCATCGGCGGCACGGCTCGGAGACGGTCAGGAGCAGGTCGCCGATCGCCAGCTTGCGCCCGATCCATTCCGTCTCGGGAAACGACCCCTCGACCTCAGGCATGTCGACGACGATGTTGGGCCGGAAGCGGCGCGGGTCGGCGACGCCTTCCGGATGCAGCGCCTTCAAACGCGCCAGCGAAGCGGTGGTCAGCAGATGAATGGGGGCCTTGACGTAGCGCTCCGCCAGCAGGGGACCGGCGTAATCCGGCGCGGCATTCTCCCGGCGAAACGGCCGGATAGAAGCCGCAAAGCCGAGATAGGCGGAAACGGCGCGGTCGCTGTCAGCGCCGGGTGCGGCCAGCCAGTCGCCGTCGGGGACGGCGATCTCCAGTCCGCCGGCCGGCGACAGCCGGGTACGGATGCGCGGCACCTTGTGCCATTTCGCTTCGCGATCGGGCCGTGCAATTTCGTTGTTCGAAGCATCGACGAGACCGAACAGGCGGTCGCCTTCAACGGTGTGCCAACCGACCGAGATCACCTCTTGGCGCTCGCCGGCGAGCGAGCTCGCGGGGTAGCGCCAAAGCTCGGTGACAGCACCCAACGAGGCTTGCATCAGCTCTTCTTGTTTTGCCGATTGGCGATCAGGTCGTCGACGACTGCTGGATCGGCCAGCGTCGAGGTGTCGCCAAGCGCAGCAAAATCGTCCTCCGCGATCTTGCGCAGGATGCGCCGCATGATCTTGCCGGAGCGCGTCTTCGGCAGGCCCGGCGCGAACTGGATCTTGTCGGGCGAGGCAATGGCGCCGATCTCCTTGCGGACATGGGCGACGAGTTCATTGCGGAGCTCCTCGCTCGGCTTCTCGCCGGCCATCAGGGTGACGTAGCAGTAGATGCCCTGGCCCTTGATGTCATGGGGATAGCCGACCACCGCGGCTTCGGAGACTTTCTCGTGTGAGACCAGCGCCGATTCGACCTCGGCGGTGCCCATGCGATGGCCGGAGACGTTGATGACGTCGTCGACGCGGCCGGTGATCCAGTAGTAACCGTCAGCATCGCGGCGGCAGCCATCGCCGGTGAAGTACTTGCCCTTGTAGGTCGAGAAATAGGTCTGCACGAAGCGCTCGTGATCGCCATAGACGGTGCGCATCTGCCCGGGCCACGAATCGGCGATGCAAAGATTGCCGCTGGCTTCACTTTCCAGCACCCTGCCGTCACCGTCGACCAGCTGCGGCTTGACGCCGAAGAACGGCCGCGTTGCCGAACCCGCCTTGAGGTCGGTGGCGCCGGGCAGCGGCGTTATCAGGATGCCACCGGTCTCGGTCTGCCACCATGTGTCGACGATCGGCACCTTGCCGTTGCCGACGACGTTGAAATACCACTCCCAGGCTTCGGGATTGATCGGCTCGCCGACCGAGCCCAGCACACGCAGCGAGTTGCGCGACGTTTTGGTGACGTGCGCATCGCCGGCACCCATCAGCGCGCGCAGCGCCGTCGGGGCGGTGTAGAAGATGTTGACCTTGTGCTTGTCGATGACGTCCCAGAAGCGCGATTGCGACGGGTAATTCGGCACGCCTTCGAACATCAGCGTGGTGGCGCCGTTGGCGAGCGGCCCGTAGAGAATATAGCTGTGGCCGGTGACCCAGCCGACATCGGCGGTGCACCAGTAGATGTCGCCGTCATGATAGTCGAAGACATATTGGTGGGTCATCGAGACGTAGACGAGATAACCGGCGGTGGTGTGCAGCACACCTTTCGGCTTGCCGGTCGAGCCCGACGTATAGAGGATGAACAGCGGGTCCTCGGCCTTCATCTTCTCCGGCTTGCATTCGGCCTTAACCGTCGCGACCTCGTCATGGTACCAGACGTCGCGCCCGGCGATCCAGCCGGTCTTGCCGCCGGTGCGGCGCACGACGACGACCTTTTCGACCTGGGTTCCGGCCTTTGCGGCGATCTCGATTGCCTTGTCGGTGTTCTCCTTCAGCGGGATCGGCTTGCCGCCGCGCAGGCCTTCGTCGGCGGTGATGACAAAAGTCGACTTGCAGTCGTCGATGCGGCCGGCCAGCGCGTCCGGCGAAAAGCCGCCGAAGACGACCGAATGGATGGCGCCGATCCGCGTGCAGGCAAGCATCGCATAGGCGGCTTCCGGGATCATCGGCATGTAGATGGTGACGCGGTCGCCCTTCTTGACGCCGTGCTTCTTCATCACATTGGCGAGCCGGCAGACGTGCGCATAAAGCTCGTTATAGGTGATCTTCCTGTCGTCGTAGGGATTGTCGCCTTCCCAGATGATGGCGGTCTGGTCGCCGCGCTTTTTCAGATGCCGGTCGATACAGTTCCAGGAAACATTGGTCTGGCCGTCCTCGAACCATTTGATCGAGACCTTGCCGTCGAAGGAGGTGTTCTTGACCTTGCTGAAAGGCTTGAACCAGTCGATGCGCTTGCCGTGCTTGCCCCAGAACTTGTCCGGGTTCTTGACGCTGTCGGCGTACCATTTCAAATAGGTGTCGTTGTCGATCAGCGCGTTCTTCTTCCACGCCGGCTGGACGCGGTGGACATGAACATCGGACATTTCTTAGCTTTCCTCCCGAAACCCAACCCGCCGGGTTGACTGCCAGCGGCATCGCGGCGATGCGGCCGCGAATTCGCGCGCATTATTAACAGTTCGGCGGTGACGGCAACATTAGACGTTGGATTTGCGCGGCGGGATGCCGCAGGCGCTTTGGTCACTGCTGTCAGCACTCGGCGGGATCGCTGCTAACTACATGTTTTTGCGTAGTAAACCCGGTCTACACCACAAAAGATCAATAGACGCTTAAGCAAATAGCGCGCACAATTTCAAATTGGGAGGAAGGAGAATCAACCAGGGGACCGCAATGCGCGACCATTCCGAAATGGACCTGATGCTCAAGGGCTATGGCTTGACCACGGCCAAGATTCTTTATCACTTTCCCGATCATCCGCATCTGCTGCAGAGCTTCATCTGGCAGGACTACGACATCGCCCCGAAATTTCCGGTGCTGATCCGCTTCATCGAGTTCTGGAAGGCCAAGCTCGAAGGCCCGCTGCATTCGGTGAGCTACACGCACCAAAAGCTGATCGCGCCGAATGAGTGGCGCAAGGTCGATGGCGAGTTCTTGCTGCATTAGAGCGCCGCGCGGGCGGCAGTCTGGGAGCCGCCGTCAGCCCTGGAGCGTCAGACCGCGGGCGGGCTCAGCCGAGCAAAACCCTCCTGGCGGCGATAGGGAAAATACGGGTAGGGTGCGGTGACTTCGCTTGCCGCGTCGAGCTTCTTCATCTGGTCGGCCGTCAATGACCAGCCGACGGCGCCAAGATTCTGGCGTAGTTGTTCCTCGTTGCGCGCACCGATGATAACGGAGGCGACGGTTGGCCGTTGCAGCAGCCAATTGATGGCGATCTGCGGCACGGTCTTGCCGGTTTCCTTGGCCACGATGTCAAGCGCCTCGACCACCCGATAGAGATGCTCGTTCTCGACTGGCGGTCCGAAGCTTGCCGTATCGTGCAACCGGCTTTTTTCCGGCAGCTTCTCGCCGCGGCGGATCTTGCCGGTCAGGCGGCCCCAGCCGAGCGGGCTCCACACCAGCGCACTGAGGCCCTGGTCGAGGCCGAGCGGCATCAACTCCCATTCATAGTCGCGCCCGACCAGCGAGTAATAGACCTGATGGGCGACGTATCGGGGATAGCCGTATCTATCCGCCAGGCCGAGCGACTTCATCACTTGCCAGCCGGAAAAGTTGGAAACGCCGATATAGCGCAGCTTGCCGGCGCGCACGAGGCTGTCCAGCGTCGACAGCACCTCCTCGATCGGTGTTGCGGCGTCGAAGGCGTGCAGTTGCAAAAGGTCGATGTAATCGGTGCCGAGCCGGCTGAGCGCATCGTCTACTGCCCTGATCAGGCGCGAACGCGACGAGCCGGCGTCGTTCGGCCCGTCGCCCATCGGCAGCGATGTCTTGGTCGAGATCAGCACGGCGTCGCGGCGGCCCTTGATCGCTTGGCCGAGCACCTGTTCGGAGGCGCCGTTCGAATAGACGTCGGCGGTGTCGAAGAGGTTGACGCCAGCCTCAAGGCAGATGTCGACCAGCCGTCGCGCTTCCGTCGCATCGCTGTTGCCCCAGGCGCCGAATAGCGGTCCCGAGCCGCCGAAGGTTCCGGCGCCGAACGAAAGCGCGGGAACCTTCAGGCCCGAGGCGCCAAGACGTCGATAATCCATGGTTTTGCTCCTTGTTGTTTTCGAAAAACGATCTGGGTTTGCCCGGCACCGCTACGATCGGGCGGATACCGGCAGGGCGAGCGCTGCGCCACGGTCGAAGCGCAGCGCCAGCGCCGCCACGCCAAGCGCCGAAAGCGGTAGCAGGGCGGCGACCCAGGTGACGGCGCCGAGGCCGGGACCATGGGCGATGACCACGCCGCCGAGCCAGGCGCCGGCGGCATTGCCGAGATTGAAGGCGGCGATGTTGACGGACGAGGCAAGGCTCTGACCGGCGTCTTGCGCCTTTTCCAGCACCCACATCTGCAGCGGCGCCACGGTGGCGAAGGCGGCGGCGCCGAGCAGGCCGACATAGATGACGGCCATAACTTGGCTGTGCAGTGCGAATGTCATCGTACCGAGCACCAGCGCCAGCACGACAAGGCTGCCGAGAACGGAAGGCATCAGCCAGCGGTCGGCGAACCTGCCGCCGGCGAGATTGCCGGCGATGAGGCCGCCGCCGAAGACCAACAGAATCGGCGATACGGCTGCTTCCTGAAAACCGGTGATCTCGGTCAGCAAGGGGGCGATATAGGTGAAGACGGCGAAGACGCCGGCGTAGCCAAGCACAGTGGTGGCAAAGCCAAGCAGCACCGGCGCGCGGCCGAGCACGGCGAGATCGCCGCGCAAATTGCTCTTCTCAGGCTCTGCCTGGCTGCGCGGCACCAGCAGTAGGATGATGGCGAAGGCGACGATGCCGACCAGGGTTACCGCCGAGAAGGTCGCGCGCCAGCCGAAGGCCTGGCCGAGCCAGGTGCCGAAGGGCACGCCGAGGATGTTGGCGATGGTCAGGCCGGTGAACATCAGGGCGATCGCCGAAGCCTTCTTGTTGGGTGCCACCAGCCCGGTCGCCACGACCGAGCCGACGCCGAAGAAGGTGCCGTGGGCGAAGGCGGTGAGTACGCGGGCACCCATCAGAGTCCAGTAGTCGGGGGCTAGCGCACAGGCGAGGTTGCCCAGCGTGAAGATCGCCATCAGTGCCAAAAGCACGGTCTTGCGCGGCCAACGGGCGGTGACGATGGTCAGCAGCGGCGCGCCGATGACGACGCCCAGCGCATAGCCGGAAATCAGCTGGCCGGCAGCCGAGATCGAGACGCCGAGGTCGGTGCTGACGTCGAGCAGCAGGCCCATGATGACGAATTCGGTGACGCCGATGCCGAAGGCACCGGCGGCAAGAGCGTAGAGAGCAAGAGGCATGGCGGTTCCCACTTCGATGGCGACCAGTTTTGACGACGGGCGCCGTGTCCTCCCACGCCCCGGCCTGAAAGATCGTGCTGCACCGGACTGTGAACCAGCCTTGCCTAGGGCACATTGTCTGTGAAATAGATTCACCAATGGCCAGGCCCGACATCAACCGCTCCGGCGAGATCGAAGTGTTCGTCCGCGTCGTCGAGGCGGGCAGCTTTTCGGCCGCGGCACGTGCGCTGCGCATGACGCCGTCGGCGGTGAGCAAGCTGATCGCGCGGCTGGAGACACGGCTTGGGGCGCGGCTGGTCAGCCGTTCGACCCGCAAGCTGCAACTGACGCCGGAGGGGGCGGCCTTCTTCGACAGCGGCGTGCGCATCCTCGCGGACATGGCGGCAGCCGAGCGCGAGGCAGCAGCGGGCGCCGCGCCGCGTGGACGGCTGCGCGTCAACAGTTACGTGCCTTTCGGGCAGCACCGGCTGATCCCGCTGTTGCCGCGTTTTCTACAACGCTACCCCGAAATCTCGGTCGATCTGGTGTTGACCGACAGTGTTATCGACCTGATGGAGGAGCGCGCCGATGTCGCCATCCGCGCCGGGCCGCTCGGCGAATCACGGCTGGTGGCGCGCAAGCTCGGGCAAAGCCGGGTGGTCGTCGTTGCGGCGCCATCGTATCTCGAAGCGCATGGCACACCCAAGACGCCGGTGGATCTCGATCGTCACAACCAGATGGGCTTCTGCTTCGTGCGCCACGTCGACGGCTGGCCTTTCGTCGACGCGGCCGGCAAGGCAACCACCATACCGATCATCGGAAACACGCTGGTCAGCGACGGCGAAGCGATGCGGCTGATGGCGCTCTCAGGGGCGGGCATCGCCCGGCTCGCGCACTGGCACGTGGAGGCCGACATTGCCGCCGGGCGGCTGCTGCCGCTGCTGGAAGAGTTCAACCCCGGCGACGAGGAACTCACCCATGCGGTCTATGTCGGCCAAGGTAAGCATTTGCCGGCGCGGGTGCGGGCCTTTTTGGATTTCCTGGCCGAGACCGTGCGGCTGGACTGAAGCGGAAAAGCAATTGGGAGCCTACTTGGTTCCCGAATTTGGTTCCCGAAAATCAGGGCGAGAGGGCGCTACTTCTTCGGCGTAAACGGCGCCGGACGCCGGCCGGCTGCCTGACGTTCGAGCATCCAGCCGGGGTACTCGGCAGGCAAGGCACTCACTTCGTCAAGCCTGGCAAGATCGTCGGTATCGAGCCTCAACTCGGTGGCGGCAAGGTTCTGTTCGAGCTGTTCCATGCGGCTGGCGCCGATGATGACGCTCATCACGAACGGCTTGGCCAGGACATAGCCGAGCGCCACCGTGGCGACGCTGACGCCGTGCTTGGCGGCGATCTCGCGCATGACGGCGACCGCTGCCCAGGCGCGGTCTTCGTTGACCGGCGGGAAATTGAAGCTGGCGCGGCGGCCCTCGCCATTGCCGGGGGCGCCGGGGCCGTATTTGCCCGAGAGCAGGCCGCCCGCCATCGGCGACCAGACCATCAGACCAAGCTTTTCTTCGTTGAGCAACGGCACGATCTCGCGCTCCAGGTCGCGGCCGGCGATCGAATAGTAGGACTGGACGGTCTCGAAACGGGCAAAGTCCTTGCGATCGGCAATGCCCAGTGCCTTGGCGATGCGCCAAGCCTGCCAGTTCGAGACGCCGACATAGCGGACCTTGCCGGCGGTGACCAGATCGTCGAGCGCCCGCAGCGTCTCGTCGATCGGCGTGACGGTGTCGGTGCCGTGCAGTTGGTAGAGATCGATGTGGTCCAATTGCAGACGTTCGAGGCTGCCTTCGACCGAATCCATGATGTGGCCGCGCGAAGAACCGCGCTGGTTCGGGCCATTGCCCGTGGCGCCGTGGACCTTAGTGGCGATGATCACGTCCTGCCGGCTGACGTCAAGATTCCTGAGCGACTGGCCGAGAAGCCGTTCCGATGTGCCGAAGGAATAGACATCCGCCGTGTCGAAGAAATTGACGCCGGCGGCGAGCGAGCGGGCGACGATCTCGTCGACACCCTTCTGGTCGAGGCTGGCGATCAGGCCCCATTGGGCATTTTCGCCCGCGGCGCCAAAGGTCATCGTGCCGAGGCAAAGTTCGGAGATAAACATCCCCGTGTTTCCAAGTTGATTGTAGCGCATGGTGGCTCCAGAGGGATTGGTAATGACCCAACCCATATAGGAACGATACGTTTCGTTTCCAGTCGCTGGTATAGCGACCTAGCGGTTCTGAGCCAACCTCCGCAGTAGTGGAGGTCAGAAGTCCCAAGGATTGAGAACCGTCACCCCGATATCGTCGAAATCGGCGACGTTGCGCGTAACCAGGATGAAGTCGTGGACGAGTGCTGTCACGGCGGGCATCAAGGCTGGACGCCAAACAGTCGCTAAACGAAATGTCTGCTAGCGGCTGCCGAAAATCGCCGACCCAACCCTAACGCTGGTCGCGCCGAACGCGATCGCCGTTTCGTAGTCGCCGGACATGCCCATCGAGAGCTTTTCGACGCCGGTCTCAAGCCTAAGCTTTTCCAACAGCGCGAAATGCGGACCGGGATTCTCGTCGGCCGGGGGAATGCACATGAGGCCTTCGATGGCGAGGCCATGAACCGTGCGGCAGCGAGCGACGAAGGCGACGGCCTCGCGCGGTTCGATGCCGGCCTTTTGCGGCTCCGAGCCGGTGTTGACCTGGACATAGAGCCTTGGTGACCGGCCCTGCCTGGCAATTTCCTTGGCCAGTTCTGCGGCGATCTTCTCGCGATCGACCGTCTCGATGACATCGAACAGTGCCACTGCTTCCTTTGCCTTATTCGATTGCAACGGACCGATCAGATGCAGTTCGATCTCGGGGAAGGCTTCCCTCAGCGCTGGCCATTTTCCTTGTGCTTCCTGCACGCGGTTTTCGCCGAAGACACGCTGGCCGGCCTCGATGACCGGGCGGATATCGGCCGCATCGAAGGTTTTCGAGACGGCGACCAGCCTCACCGCTCCGGCGTCGCGTCCGGCCTCGCGCTCGGCGGCAGCTATTCTCGCCTTGACCGTGAAGAACTGTTCGACGGCGCTCGCCATGCCTATATCCTGCCTGTGTTTCGTTTTCGCCGGATCGCCGCAGTTGACGGGTCCGGCAATCCATGGTGAACACCGCGACGACATTTCCTGAGCCGCCCGGGGCATTGTCCGGCAGTTCGCGCATGCTTTTAAGTGAAAAACATCCGATGGCAACCGAACGATATAATCCGCGCGCGTCAGAGCCCAAATGGCAGAAGGCCTGGGACGCCAAGAAGCTGTTCGAGGCCGACAACGGCGACCCGCGCCTGAAATACTACGTGCTGGAGATGTTCCCTTATCCGTCGGGGCGCATCCATATCGGCCATACCCGCAACTACACGATGGGCGACGTGGTGGCGCGCTACAAGCGGGCCAAGGGTTTCAACGTGCTCCACCCGATGGGCTGGGACGCCTTCGGCATGCCGGCCGAGAACGCGGCGATGCAGAACAAGGTCCATCCCAAGGACTGGACCTATCAGAACATCGCCGCCATGCGCGAGCAGCTCAAGGTCATGGGCCTGTCGCTCGATTGGGCACGCGAGTTCGCTACCTGCGACGTCGACTACTACCACCGCCAGCAGATGCTGTTCCTCGATTTCGTCGAGAAGGGGCTGGTGACGCGCAAATCCTCCAAGGTCAACTGGGATCCGGAGGACATGACGGTGCTTGCCAACGAGCAGGTCATCGACGGCCGCGGTTGGCGCTCGGGCGCGCTGGTGGAACAGCGAGAGCTGACGCAGTGGTTCTTCAAGATCACCGACTATGCGCAGGACCTGCTGGATTCGCTCGATCAGCTCGACGAGTGGCCGGAAAAAGTGAAGCTGATGCAGGCGAACTGGATCGGCCGTTCGGAAGGTCTGCTGATCCGCTGGCCGCTGGCCAAGCCAGCAGCCGGCGAGCATGAGCTCGAAGTCTATACGACAAGGCCCGACACCATCTTCGGCGCCTCCTTCATGGCGATTGCCGCCGACCATCCGCTGGCCAAAAAGGCCGCCGAAGACAATCCGGCGCTGGCAAAGTTCATCGACGAGGTCCGCCATATGGGCACCTCGGTGGCGGCCCTGGAGACGGCCGAGAAGAAGGGCTTCGATACCGGCATTCGCGTCGTCCATCCGTTCGACGAGAAGTGGACGCTGCCCGTCTACGTCGCCAATTTCGTGCTGATGGACTACGGCACCGGCGCGATCTTCGGCTGCCCGGCACACGACCAGCGCGACCTCGACTTCGCCAACAGATACGGCCTGCCGGTCATTCCGGTGGTGATGCCGGAAGGCGAGAATCAAGGAAGTTTCCAGGTCATCGATGAGGCTTATGTCGATGGCGGCGCAATGATCAATTCGCGCTTCCTCGACGGCATGAAGCCGGATCAGGCATTCGACGAGGTGGCGAAGCTGCTGGAACAAAAGACCATCGGCAACCGGCCGATGGCCGAGCGCAAGGTGAACTTCCGCCTGCGCGACTGGGGCATTTCGCGCCAGCGCTATTGGGGCTGCCCGATCCCGATGATCCATTGCGAGGATTGCGGCGTGGTGCCGGTGCCGAAGGCCGACCTGCCGGTCAGGCTGCCTGATGACATCGAGTTCGACCGGCCGGGCAATCCGCTCGACCGTCATCCGACATGGCGGCACGTCAAATGCCCGCGCTGCGGCAAGGACGCACGGCGCGAGACCGACACGATGGATACTTTCGTCGATTCGTCGTGGTATTTCGCGCGCTTCACCGCACCCTGGGCCAACGATCCGACCGACCCCAAGGCCGCGACTGAATGGCTGCCGGTCGACCAGTATATTGGCGGCATTGAGCACGCGATCCTGCACCTGCTCTATTCGCGCTTCTTCACCCGCGCCATGCGCGAGACCGGCCATGTCGATCTGGCCGAGCCGTTCAAGGGCCTGTTCACTCAAGGTATGGTGGTGCATGAGACCTACCGGGTCGGCGGCGCCTCGAACGGCCGTTGGCTTGCGCCGAGCGAGGTCAGGCTGGAGGACGCCGACGGCAAACGCCGCGCCTTCGAAATCGCCACCGGCGAGGGGGTGACGATCGGCCCGCTCGAAAAAATGTCGAAGTCGAAGAAGAATACGGTGAGCCCGGAAGAGATCACCGACGGCTACGGCGCCGACACGGCGCGCTGGTTCATGCTGTCGGACTCGCCGCCCGAGCGCGATGTCGAATGGACCGACGAGGGTGCCGCCGGCGCGCACCGCTTTATCCAGCGTATCTGGCGGCTGGTGTCGACGGCTGCCGAATCGCTCGCCGGGATCCAGCCGGCAGCGGCGAAGGACGGCGAGGCAGGGACAATGTCCAAGGCCGCGCACAAGATCCTGAAATCAGTCGGCGAGGATATCGAAAAGCTCGCCTTCAACCGTGCCATCGCCCGCATCTACGAACTTGCCAATGCGTTGACCGTGCCGCTCAACGAGGCGGCAGAAGGCAAAGCTGATCCGGCGCTCAAGGCTGCCTGCCGTGAGGCCGTCGAGATCCTGGTGCACCTGATCGCGCCGGTCATGCCGCATCTGGCCGAAGAGTGCTGGCAGACGCTCGGAGGCACTGATCTTGTCGCCGAACGGCCCTGGCCGGTCTACGATCCGGCGCTTGTCGTCGACGCCGAGATCGTGCTGCCGGTCCAGGTCAACGGCAAGAAGCGCGGCGATTTGACAATTGCCCGCGACGCGGACCAAGGTGCGGTCGAAAAAGCGGTTCTGGCCCTCGACTTCGTGCAGAAAGCGCTCGAAGGTAAGGCGCCGCGCAAGGTGATCATCGTGCCGCAGAGGATCGTCAATGTCGTTGCCTGATCCGAAAAAGGCGGAGCTGACGCTGCGCCGTGTCGTGCTTTGCGGGCTGCTCGCCTCGGTGGCGCTGGTTTCCGCCTGTACGGTGCGTCCGCTCTATTCGAGCGCGCCGCTGGTTGCCGGTTCGCAAGTCGGCGCTGCCGCCGAACTGGCATCGATCTCGGTCAAGCCGGTCAAGACCCGCTATGCCCAGCAGGTCCGCAACAATCTGATCTTCGCGCTCGGCCAGGGCGCCGGCGAGCCGGCTTCGCCGGTCTATTCGCTCGATCTCGGTGTCTCCGAACTCGTCGAATCGGCGGCCATTGAGCAGGTCACGACCGACGAGGACGAGCCGACCGCCGGCACCGTGACGCTGACCGCGAATTATGTGCTGAGCGATGCAAAGACGGGCACGGTCATAGCCAGGGGAAAGCGCTCGATCCCGTCCTCATACGACAGGCCCCGCCAGGAATTCGCGTCGTACCGGGCCCAGATCGACGCCGAGAACCGCGCGGCGCGCGAGCTGGCGGATATCCTGCGGCTGTCGATCGCCCAGGATCTGATAAAGCACGGCAAGCCGGCGGCAAGCTAGGTCTTTCCAGCCTGGGATTGAAGCGCCCTGTCTGTGGCGGAGTGCGCTATCTGCAAAAAAGGCCGATTGCTCGGCCTTTTTTTCGACGTAGGATATTCGCTTCAGCCGATCGTCTGGCCGGTCTTTGCCCAGTCGGCGAGGAACTGCTCCAGGCCCTTGTCGGTCAGCGGGTGTTTGACCAGCGCCTTGAGCGTCGCCGGCGGCGCGGTGATGACGTCGGCGCCGATCAATGCCGCCTGCTTGACATGGTTCACCGTGCGCACCGAAGCGGTCAGGATCTCGGTCTGGAAATCATAATTGTCGTAGATGGTGCGGATATCGGCAATCAGCTCCATGCCGTCCCAGCCGCTGTCGTCGATGCGGCCGACGAAGGGCGAGATGAAGGAGGCGCCGGCCTTGGCGGCGAGCAACGCCTGGGTGGCCGAAAAGCACAGCGTGACGTTGACCATGCGGCCGTCCGACCGAATGTCCTTGCAGGCTCTCAGGCCGTCGAGCGTCAGCGGCACCTTGATGCAGACATTGTCGGCGATCCTGGCCAGGATCTTGGCCTCCGCCATCATGTCCTTGTATTCGGTGGCGATGACTTCGGCCGAGACCGGGCCCTTGACGATCTCGCAGATCTCTCTTGTGACGTCGGCGATCTTGCCGCCGGATTTCAGGATCAGCGACGGATTGGTGGTTACGCCGTCGAGCAGCCCCAAATCGTTCAGCTCACGGATTTCCTTGACATCGGCGGTGTCGACAAAAAATTTCATGGCGGTCTCCTGAAGATTTTTCATGTGCATGTCATGCACATTTGGGGTCGGACTTTGATCTAGACCAAAGTCGGGGCAAGGTCACGCCTCATGATCGAAGATTCGCCCTTTGTCGCGGCCGCACCGGTCCTGGTGCCGATGCCCGCCGAGCGCCCCTACACCTATGCCGTGCCGGCTGGCATGCGCGTCGTGCCGGGTTCGATCGTGCGCGTTCCGCTTGGGCCCCGCCAAGTCGCTGGCATCGTCTGGGACGGCGCCGTCGAAAAGGTCGACGCGAAGAAATTGCGGCCGATCGAGCAGGTTTTCGACTGCCCGCCGATCGACCACGCGATGCGGCGTTTTGCCGATTGGGTGGCGCAGTACACGCTGTCGCCGCCCGGCATGGTGGCGCGCATGCTGCTCAGGGCGCCGGAGGCGTTCGATCCGGAACCGTGGATCGAAGGGCTGCAGCGCACCTTCGCCAAGCCCGACCGAATGACGGAGCCGAGGATGCGCGTGCTGGAGACAGCCGAAGGCGGGCTCGCCTGGACGCGGTCCGGCCTGGCGCATGCGGCAGGCGTATCGTCGTCGGTGGTGGACGGGCTGAGGGCGCAGGGCGTATTCGAGACGGTGATGATCCCGCCGCGGCCGGTGGTCGCAGCACCCGATCCCGGCTACGCCATGCCGACACTGATGCCTGACCAGAGCGATGCCGCCGAGATGCTGCGCGCCAATGTCGCGGCCGGCATATTCGGTGTCACCCTGCTCGACGGTGTAACCGGATCCGGCAAGACGGAGGTCTATTTCGAGGCGGTCGCGGCCGCGCTCGATCGTGGCACGCAGGTGTTGATCCTGCTGCCGGAAATTGCGCTGACCCACGCCTTCCTCGAACGCTTTCAGGAGCGGTTCGGCGCCAAGCCGGCGGAATGGCACTCGGACCTGCCGCCAAGGATGCGCGAACGGGTCTGGCGCCAAGTGGCGGAAGGCGGCGTGCGGGTCGTCGCCGGCGCGCGCTCGGCGCTGTTCCTGCCGTGCAGAGAGCTTGGACTGATCGTCGTCGACGAAGAGCACGACCCCGCCTACAAGCAGGAGGATCGCGTCTTCTACAACGCGCGCGACATGGCCGTGGTGCGCGGCCATATCGGCGGCTTTCCGGTCGTGCTCGCCTCGGCGACACCGTCAGTCGAAAGCCGGGTCAATGCCAGCCAGGGCCGCTACAGCAGGGCGGTGCTTTCGGCGCGCTTCGCTGAGGCAGCACTTCCCGATCTCAAGACGATCGACATGCGTCGCGCGCCGCCGGCACGCGGCGGTTTCCTGTCGCCGGTGTTGCTTGGACAAATGCGGCAGACATTGGAGAAACATGAACAGTCGCTGCTGTTTCTCAACCGGCGCGGCTATGCGCCGCTGACGCTCTGCCGGGTCTGCGGCCACCGCTTTGGCTGTCCGGTTTGCTCGGCCTGGCTGGTCGAGCATCGCTTTCGCGGCCAGCTCGTCTGCCACCATTGCGGGCACAATGAGCGCCGTCCCGAGGCCTGCCCGGAATGCGGCACGCTCGACCATCTGGTCGCCTGCGGGCCGGGTGTCGAGCGCATCGCCGAGGAGGTCGTCGCGCATTTCCCCGATGCCCGCACCATCGTCTTGTCGTCGGACCTGATGGGCGGCGTGCGGCGGCTGCGGCTCGAGCTTGAAGCCATCGCCAATGGCGAGGCCGACATCGTCATCGGCACGCAACTCGTCGCCAAGGGCCATAATTTCCCCAACATGACCCTGGTCGGTGTGGTCGATGCTGATCTCGGCCTTGCCAATGGCGACCCGCGTGCCGCCGAGCGCACCTTCCAACTGCTCAGCCAGGTGACCGGCCGCGCCGGCCGTACCGGCAAGAGGAGCCTGGGCTTGCTGCAGACCTTCCAGCCCGACCACCCTGTGATGCGGGCGATCGTCTCCGGCGATGCCGAGGCCTTTTACGAACGCGAGATCGCCGAGCGCGAGCGGGCGGGGCTGCCGCCCTTCGGCCGGCTGGCCGGCGTCATCGTCAGCGCGGCGGCGCGCGCCGAAGCCGAGGGTCATGCGCGCGGCCTGCGCCGTGCCGCGCCGCAGTCTTCCGACCTGTTCGTGCTCGGCCCGGCCGAGGCGCCGCTGTCGCTGATCGGCGGCCGCCACCGCTTTCGCCTGCTGATCCAGGGCGAGCGGCGCGCCGACATGCAAGGATTCATCCGCACCATGCTGGCCGAAGGACCGAAGATACGGGGCTCGGTGCGCGTCCAGGTCGACATCGACCCGCAGAGCTTTTTGTGAAGGGGCTCAGAGGACAGGCTTCCGTAAATTGCCGATGCCCATCTGGCGTATGTCTCTTGCTTCGTTAGAATGCCCGAAATTTTGAATATGCATTTACGAGGGACAACATGGAATTTGCGTTTCCGTGGCCGATGAGCCAGGGCGAGTGGCTGGCATGGTCGAGCGCCGTGATGACCTTGCTGTTCGGCCTGCTGCTGTTCCTGGCGCCAGGGTTGGCCTTCCGCATCCTGCGGCTGCAGGTCAAGCCCGAGAAGGCGGCGGCGATCGCCGAAGGTCGCGGCAGGATGTCGGGCTTCTATCTCGGCGTCAGTCTGTGCTGCATCCTGCTTACACCCCAGCCTTTCCTCTATATGGCACTCGGCTTCTCCTGGCTGTTCACCGCCTTCGGCAGGCTGCTGTCGATGATGTCGGACGGCGCCAACACGCCGTTCAACTGGGCTTCCATCGTCGTCGAGCTGGTGCTGGCGGCGCTGCCGCTTGCCTTCGCCTTCGACTTTTTGCCCTGAATCAGGGACCAATCCGGGGTTGGTTGCTGAACTCGGCCACCGGATGCGACAATAGTGCCTGAAAACCATGCCGGACGACGCATTGCGGTCTGAAAATGCCTGTGCTAGACGGCAATCGACTTTCGACCGGGGATAGCGGAAGCCGCGCCTCCGTGCTTGGAAAAATGCAGTAAGGTCAAAGATTTAGCCAGAGTTTTCGCTCGCGCCAACAATCTGCGGCCTGTCAGACAAGAGAAAAGACGGTCCGTGGCCCAATCGTCATCGCCAATCTCAGGTGTCGCAGAACGCTATGCGGGTTCGCTGTTCGAACTCGCGCTGCAGGCCAATTCGGTCGCCAGCGTCGAGGCCGACCTCAACAGTTTCGAAGCGATGCTCGAAGGCAGCGCTGACCTTTCGCGGCTGATCAGGAGCCCGGTCTTCTCCAGCGAGGACCAGGCCAAGGCGATCGCCGCGATCGCCGACAGAGCAGGGATCACCGGCCTCACCGGCAACTTCCTGCGCGTCGTTGCCCAGAACCGCCGGCTGTTCGCCGTGCCCGGCATGATCAAGGCGTTCCGCCAGATTGCCGCCGAACACCGCGGCGAGACCGCCGCCGAGGTTACCTCGGCGCATGCGCTGACGCCTGCCCAGGAAACCGAGCTGAAAGCGGCGCTGAAAAGCGTCGCCGGCAAGGATGTGGCGATCACGGTCACCGTCGACCCGTCGTTGCTCGGCGGACTGGTGGTCAAAATCGGCTCGCGCCAGATAGATACGTCGCTCAAAACCAAACTCAATTCGCTCAAGCTTGCACTGAAAGAGGTCGGCTGATGGACATCCGCGCCGCGGAAATTTCCGCAATTCTGAAAGACCAGATCAAGAATTTCGGCAAGGAGGCCGAGGTCTCCGAAGTCGGCCAGGTGCTGTCCGTCGGTGACGGCATCGCCCGCGTCTACGGCCTCGACAATGTCCAGGCCGGCGAGATGGTCGAGTTCCCCGGCGGCATCCGCGGCATGGCGCTCAACCTCGAAGCCGACAATGTCGGCGTCGTCATCTTCGGCGCCGACCGCGACATCAAGGAAGGCGATACCGTCAAGCGCACCGGCGCCATCGTCGACGCGCCTGTCGGCATGGGCCTGCTCGGTCGCGTCGTAGACGCGCTCGGCAACCCGATCGACGGCAAGGGCCCGATCCAGGCGACCGAACGCAAGCGCGTCGATGTCAAGGCGCCCGGCATTATCCCACGCAAATCGGTGAACGAGCCGATGTCGACCGGCCTCAAGGCCATCGATGCGCTCATCCCGGTCGGTCGCGGCCAGCGCGAGCTGGTCATCGGCGACCGCCAGACCGGCAAGACCGCGATCATCCTCGACACCATGCTCAACCAGAAATCGGTGCACGACAACGGCCCGGAGAAGGAAAAGCTGTACTGCGTCTACGTCGCCGTCGGCCAGAAGCGCTCGACCGTCGCGCAGTTCGTCAAGGTGCTGGAAGAGCGCGGCGCGCTCGACTATTCGATCATCGTCGCCGCCACCGCGTCCGATCCGGCGCCAATGCAGTTCCTGGCGCCGTTCACCGCATGCACCATGGGCGAATATTTCCGCGACAACGGCATGCACGCGCTGATCAGCTACGACGATCTGTCGAAGCAGGCCGTCGCCTATCGCCAGATGTCGCTGCTGCTGCGCCGTCCCCCGGGCCGCGAGGCCTATCCTGGCGACGTCTTCTACCTGCACTCGCGCCTGCTCGAGCGCGCCGCCAAGCTCAACGACGACAATGGCGGCGGCTCGCTGACGGCGCTGCCGATCATCGAAACGCAGGCCAACGACGTGTCGGCTTACATCCCCACCAACGTCATCTCGATCACCGACGGCCAGATCTTCCTGGAAACCAATCTGTTCTTCCAGGGCGTCCGCCCGGCGGTCAATGTCGGTCTTTCGGTGTCGCGTGTCGGCTCTTCGGCGCAGATCAAGGCGATGAAGCAGGTCGCCGGCTCGATCAAGGGCGAGTTGGCGCAGTATCGCGAAATGGCTGCTTTCGCCCAGTTCGGCTCCGATCTCGACGCCGCCACGCAGCGCCTGCTCAACCGCGGCGCGCGCCTGACCGAGCTGTTGAAGCAGCCGCAATTCTCGCCGCTGAAGGTCGAGGAACAGGTCGCGGTGATCTTCGCCGGCGTCAACGGTTACCTCGACAAACTGGCGGTCAATCAGGTCGGCAAGTTCGAGCATGGCCTGTTGTCGCATATGCGCTCGGCCGGCAAGGATGTGCTCGACGGCATCCGCAAGGAGAAGGCGCTGTCGGACGATCTGCGCGCCAGGCTAAAGGCGGAGATCGATGCCTTCGCTAAGACCTTTGCTTGAACGAAGCCGGACGGACGGGATCAGGTTTGAAGCATGCCTTCATTAAAAGACCTTCGTAACCGTATCGCCTCGGTCAAGGCGACGCAGAAGATCACCAAGGCGATGCAGATGGTCGCCGCGGCGAAGCTGCGTCGCGCGCAGGAAGCAGCGGAAGCGGCGCGTCCCTATTCCGAGCGGATGGGCGCGGTGCTGGCCAATATCACTCAGGCGATCGGCGGCGGCGGCGATGCCCCGACGCTGATGACCGGCACCGGCAAGGACGACGTGCATCTGCTTGTCGTCTGCACGGCCGAACGTGGCCTGTGCGGCGGTTTCAATTCGCAGATCGCTCGTCTTGCCCGGGAGCATATCCGCAAGCTTCTGGCCGACGGCAAGCAGGTCAAGATCATCTGCGTCGGCAAGAAGGGATTTGACATCCTGCGCCGCGACTACGGGGCGCTGATCCTCGATCGTGTCGATCTGCGCGAGGTCAAGACGCTGGGCTTCGTCAATGCCGATGCCATCGCCAGAAAGGTCATCCACCTGTTCAACGAGGGCGGTTTCGATATCTGCACGCTGTTCTATTCGCAGTTCAAGTCGGTGATCAGCCAGATCCCGACGACGCAGCAGATCATTCCGGCGGGCGTGCCTTCGGCTGCCGCTGAAGCGACGGATGGCGGTAGCGCCGTCTACGAATATGAGCCGGAGCCGGGCGAAATCCTCTCCGACCTCATCCCGCGCAACATTTCCGTGCAGGTTTTTCGCGCGCTGCTTGAAAATGCGGCCGGCGAGATGGGCGCCAAGATGAGCGCCATGGACAATGCGACGCGCAACGCCGGCGACATGATCAACAAATTGTCGATCACCTACAACCGCCAGCGGCAGGCGCAGATCACCAAGGAATTGATCGAAATCATTTCGGGCGCCGAGGCGCTCTAGGCACGCTCCCAAGACGGTCATCGACCGCGAGCGTGTGAGAAACAAAGAGACGAAAAGGGTAAAGACGATGGCGAAAGCAGCGACCCCCCAGAAGGCGGCTCCGAAGACCGCGGCACCAGCGAAGGCTCCGGCAGCAGCAAAGGCCGCTCCGGCCAAGAAAGTGGCGGCACCCGCCAAGGCTGCCGCGGCGAATACGCCGGCCGTTACCATCAAGAGGACTGGCTTGGCGGGCAAGGTTCGCCAGGTCATCGGCGCTGTTGTCGACGTGCAGTTCGGCGAACATCTGCCGGCGATTCTGAACGCGATTGAGACGATCAATGTCGGCAATCGCCTGGTGCTCGAAGTGGCCCAGCATCTCGGTGAGAACACCGTGCGCTGCATCGCCATGGACTCGACCGAAGGTCTGGTTCGCGGCCAGGACGTCTATGACACCGGCGCGCCGATCACCGTGCCGGTCGGCCCCGGCATGCTCGGCCGCATCATCAACGTCATCGGCGAACCGGTCGATGAGGCAGGTCCGGTCGACGGCATCGAGATGCGCTCGATCCACCAGCCGGCTCCAACCTATGTCGAGCAGTCGACGGAAGCACAGATCCTGGTCACCGGCATCAAGGTTCTCGACCTGCTTGCGCCCTATGCCCGCGGCGGCAAGATCGGCCTGTTCGGCGGCGCCGGCGTCGGCAAGACGGTGCTGATCCAGGAACTGATCAACAACGTCGCCAAGGCACATGGCGGCTTCTCGGTGTTCGCCGGCGTCGGCGAGCGCACCCGCGAAGGCAACGACCTCTATCACGAGTTCATCGAGTCCGGCGTCAACAAGAAGGGCGGCGGCGAAGGCTCCAAGGCCGCACTCGTCTATGGGCAGATGAACGAGCCGCCGGGCGCGCGCGCCCGCGTCGGCCTGACCGGCCTGACGGTTGCCGAATATTTCCGCGACCAGGGCCAGGACGTGCTGTTCTTCGTCGATAACATCTTCCGCTTCACGCAGGCGGGCTCTGAAGTGTCGGCTCTGCTCGGCCGTATTCCGTCGGCCGTCGGCTATCAGCCGACGCTGGCCACCGACATGGGCGCTCTGCAGGAGCGCATCACGACGACGACCAAGGGCTCGATTACTTCGGTGCAGGCGATCTACGTGCCTGCCGACGATCTGACCGACCCGGCGCCGGCGACTTCGTTCGCCCACCTCGACGCGACGACCGTGCTCAACCGCGCGATCTCGGAAAAGGGCATCTATCCGGCGGTCGATCCCCTCGATTCGACCTCGCGCATGCTCGACCCGATGGTTGTCGGCGAGGAGCACTACCAGGTCGCGCGCCAGGTGCAGTCGATCCTCCAGCGCTACAAATCGCTGCAGGACATTATCGCCATCCTGGGCATGGACGAGCTGTCGGAAGAGGACAAGCAGACGGTGGCCCGCGCCCGCAAGATCGAGCGCTTCCTGTCGCAGCCCTTCTTCGTCGCCGAAGTGTTCACCGGCGCGCCGGGCAAGCTGGTCGACCTCGCCGACACCATCAAGGGCTTCAAGGGCCTCTGCAACGGCGACTACGACCACCTGCCGGAGGCCGCCTTCTACATGGTCGGCGGCATCGAAGAAGCGGTCGAGAAGGCACAGCGCCTGGCGGCTGAAGCGGCTTGATGGTGAATGGTCAATAGTGAATTGTGAATAGGGAGTAGCGGACAGGAAATCGGGGCTGAGTGAAGGGCATTCTTTCTCACCATTCACCATTCACCATTCGCTAAATTGATCATGCCTGAAGCTTTCAAATTTGAACTGGTCTCGCCGGAGCGCCTGCTGGTTTCCGAGCAGGTCGAGTCCGTCGTCATTCCGGGTGTCGAAGGCGAGATGACCGTGATGGCGCATCACGCACCGGTCATGACCACGATCAAGCCCGGCGTCGTCACGCTGAAGACCGCTTCCGGCAAGGAAGAGCGCTATGTGGTGTTCGGCGGCTTTGCCGACATCGTTCCGGCCGGCTGTACGCTGCTCGCAGAATCGGCTGTAGCGGTCGGCGATATCGACCGCGCCGATCTTGCCCGCCGCATCCAGGAGGCGAGGGAAGACGCCGCCGACGCCAGGGACGATCAGACCCGCAGCAAGGCCGAGCAGTTCCTTAACCAGCTCACGACGCTGGAAGGTGCCATCCTGCCGGCTTGAAGCGAAGATCAGTTCGGCTTTTGAGAAAGCGAGGCTTGCCTCGCTTTTTTATTTGATGGACAGTCCGGCTGCCTGCGCATTGGCATTGAGGGGTGGCCGTGACGGAAGAAACAGCGCGACGAGAAACAGCCTCGCGATCCCTGTGGTCGACGGCCCTGGTGTCAGCCTTTGGCGGTCCGTTCGGCGGCTTTCTGTGGATCGGCAGTGGCAAACTGGCGGTCGCCAGCGTGGTGGTGATCAGCGCCGTCGTTTTCGCGCTTATTTACATCGGCTTTCCGGTATTGCCTGGCGTCGATCCTGCTTGGTGGGCCAATTTTTCAGGGATCGGTTTGATGGCCCTGTGGGCAGCGATCGTTGTTCCCTTCGCGCACCGGTTCAAGCCGGACAGATGGTACGCGCATGGGCTTTCGGTGCTGGTGCTCGTCTTTCTGACCTCGTATCCGGCTGCATTCGCAATACGCGCGTTCCTGTTCCAGCCTTTTTCGATTCCCTCCAGCAGCATGGTGCCGACGTTGCAGGAAGGCGACTATCTCTTCGTCTCCAAAATGGCATACGGCTACAGCCGCTACAGCGTGCCGTTCAACCTGCTTCCCGTTGATGGACGTTTATTCGGCGCGGAACCCAAAAGGGGAGATGTGGCTGTATTCAAGTTCCCGCCCGATCCGAGCGTGGACTACATCCAGCGGATCGTCGGCCTTCCGGACGAAAAGATCCAGATCATCGACGGGGTGCTTCACATCAACGATGTCGCGGTGGGACTCGACAATATCGGTACTTTTTCGTCCGACGAATTCTCGAGAGCCAAACTCCAAAGCGAAACCTTGCCGGGGGGTGTCACCCATTCCGTTCTCAACCTCACCGACAACTCGATCGGCGACAATACGCGCGTGTTTGAGGTGCCCGAAGGCCACTACTTCGTGCTTGGTGACAATCGCGACAATGCCTCCGACAGCCGGTTCAGTGTCGGGTTTGTTCCCTATGAAAATCTGGTCGGCAAGGCTGTGCGGCTATTCTGGAATTCCAAAAGTACCGATTATTCGTCTCGACAGACGCCGAACGGCCAGGCGAGCAAATAGCCTTACACGGTCAGCGCCTCCACCGCGCGCATGACGCCGCGCAGTTCGGCGAGGCCCTTCAGCCGGCCGATGCAGGAATAGCCGGGGTTCACCTTCTTGCCGATGTCGTCGACGATGGCATGGCCATGGTCGGGACGCATCGGGATCTGCCAGTCCGCCCTGCCTGCCGCCTTGCGTCGCCGTTCTTCGCCAATCAGCGCCGACACGACCGCCACCATGTCGGTGTCGCCGTCGAGGTGCTCGGCTTCATGGAAGGAGCCGTCGGGCTCCTTGGTGACGTTACGCAGATGGGCGAAATGGATGTTTTCGGCGAAAGCCTTGGCCATTGCCGGCAGATCGTTCTGGGCGCCCGCGCCATAGGAGCCGGTGCACAGCGTCAGTCCGTTAGCCGGTGAAGCGACGGCGTCAAGCAGCGCGCGGGCATCGGCTGCCTTGGAAACGATGCGCGGCAGGCCGAACAGCGAAAAGGGCGGATCGTCCGGATGGATCGCCATCCTGACGCCGGCCTCTTCGGCCACCGGCACGATCTCGCGCAGGAAGGCAAACAGGTTTTCACGCAGTCCTTCGGTGGAGACGTCCTTGTAGAGGTCGAGCGCGCGGCGGAAACTTGCCCGATCGAAGATGAATTCGCGCGCCGGCACCCAGCCGATCAGGTTGCGCTCCAGCCTTGCCTTGTCGCTTTCGCTCATGCCTTGCAGCCGAGCACGCGCGGCTTCGATACGGGCCGGCGGGTGATCGGCCTCGGCCCCTTTTCGCTCGAGGATGAAGACGTCATAGGCGCAGAGTTCGACGACATCGAAGCGCAGCGCCGTGCCGCCATGCGGCATCGGATAATCGAGGTCGGTGCGCGTCCAGTCGGTGATCGCCATGAAATTATAGCAGACGGTGTTGATGCCGGCGGCGGCGACGGCGCGGATCGAGGCCTTATAATTGTCGATCAGGGCGCGCCAGTCGCCGCTGCGGGTCTTGATGTCCTCATGGACGACGATGCTCTCGACCACGTCCCAGGTCAGGCCTGCTGCCTCGATCTCGGCCTTACGCCTGGCGATCTCGCCCGCCGGCCAGGCGCGCCCGTCGTTGAGGTGGTGCAGCGCGCTGACGATGCCGACGGCACCGGCCTGACGAACATGGGCAAGCGTCACCGGATCGTCGGGGCCGAACCAGCGCCAGGTCTGTCTCATGGCTTCTCACTCCCTATGCCAAGTGCCGCGAAAGCAGCGGCAGGCCCGCCCCGCCGCAGGCGTTCGAGATGGGCTGCCGTCAGGTCGATCAGTGTCATGCGCTGTGAATGGTCCTTGGCGAAGCCAGCCAGATCGAACACCGCCGCCACAGTTTCCACCCGGCTGCCGAGCGCAGTGAGTCGAGTATCGAGCGGGTCGGTGAAATGGGCTTCCGGCAGGGTTTTGCCGCGCGCCTCGCAAGCGGCGATCCAGGCGGCCACCACCAGCATCAGATGCGCGGGCGGGTCACCAGCGCTCAGCCGCTCGACGGCCGAGGCGACGATGCGCTGCGGCAGCTTCTGGCTGCCGTCATTGGCGATCTGTGCCGTCCGATGGGCCAGCGCCGTGTTCGAGTAGCGTTCCGCGAGCTGGGCGGTGTAGCCGGCCGTATCGAGCCCGGCGTCCTGCGGCAGCGTCGGGATGGCCTCGGCCCACAGTCCGTCGACGAATTGCCTGATCGCCGGATCGGCGAAGGCGCGGTCGACCGTTTCATAGCCGCTGAGCAAGCCGAGATAGGCGATTGCCGAATGCGAGCCGTTGAGCAGCCGCAGCTTCATGTCTTCGAACGGCCCGACATCGCCTACCATGGTGACGCCGAACTTTTCCCATGCCGGCCTGCCCGCCGGGAAATCGTCCTCGACCACCCATTGGCAGAACGGCTCGGTCATCACCGGCCAGGCATCCTCGACGCCGAGCTCGACGGCGATACGCGCCCGGTCGACGTCGGTGGTTGCCGGCACGATGCGATCAACCATGCTCGACGGAAAGGCGACGCCGTCGGCGATGTGGCCGGCGAGGCCGGGATCGCGCAGTGCGGCGAATTCGACCAGCAGGCGGTGCAGCGTGGCGCCGTTGGCCGGAAGGTTGTCGCAGCAGAGCACGGTGAAAGGCTGGATGCCGGCGGCACGGCGGCGCGAGAGCGCTTCGGCCAGGAAACCATGCGCCGTCCGGGGCATTTGCGGGTTAGCCAGATCGTGGACGATGTCGGGATGTGTGCTGACCAGACCGCCGCCGGCGGCTCTCAAATAGGCCTTTTCGGTGATCGTCAGCGTGACGATGCGCGTGCGCGGATCGGTTAGAACGGCGAGTACCGCAGCCGGATCTTCCGGCGCCACCAGCAGCGACCGGATCGAGCCGACGACGCGCAGCTCTTCACTGCCGCTGCCCCTGATCGCAAGCGTGTAGAGCCCATCTTGTGGCGCCAGCGCGTCGCGCGTGTCTGGACTGCGCAAGGAGACGCCGACAATACCCCAATCCGCCTCTCCTGCCGCCAGGCAGTCGTCGACATAGGCAGCCTGATGAGCGCGATGGAATGCGCCGACGCCGAGATGGACGATGCCCGGCGCGATGCCGCCGCGGTCGTAGCGGGGAACCGCGACCGAAGCCGGCAGTGCCTTCAGCGTGCTGTTGGAAAGGCGTCTATTGGTCATTGCGCGGCGTGTCTTATCGAGATTGTTTGGTCACTGTTGGCAGGCGAGGTAACACCCGTTGCCGTCCCGCACAATGGGCAATGGGCGTCGAAAAGTCATCATACAACAACCCAATTTTTGTATGTTGACATTATTTCTTCCCGACCCTACCGATGTCCGGATTGGGAGGATTTACGTGGCGGCATTGACGGATCCGGATTTGCTATTTGCCGCCGAGGCGCGCCCGCTTTCGCTGGCTCGCGATCTCTATGCCGCGGTCAAGGACCTGCCGATCGTCAGCCCGCACGGCCACACCGATCCGCGCTGGTACGCGCTGAACGAGGCGTTTCCCGACCCAGCGCAATTGCTGATCGTGCCGGACCACTACATTTTCCGCATGCTGTTCAGCCAGGGCGTTCGGCTTGAGGAGATTGGCGTGCCGACGCTTGACGGCTTGCCGGTCGAGACCGACGGCAGGGCGATCTGGCGGCGCTTCGCCGAGCATTATTATCTGTTCCGCGGCACGCCGACCCGGCTGTGGTTCGACCATGTGCTCGCCCATCTGTTCGGCATCGACGAGCCGCTGAATGCCAAGACAGCCGACCGCCACTACGACACCATCGCGACGCTGCTGCAGCGTGAAGACTACCGTCCCCGGGCTCTGTTCGAGCGCTTCAACATCGAGGTCATCGCGACGACGGAGGGCGCGCTCGATGATCTCCAATGGCACCGGACCATCCGCGACAGCGGCTGGCAGGGCCGCGTCGTCACAGCCTACCGGCCGGATGCGGTCGTCGATCCCGATTTCGAAGGCTTTTCGGCCAATCTCGACCGCCTTGGCGATATCACCGGCTGCGACACCGGCAATTGGACCGGCTATCTCGATGCGCATCGCCAACGGCGGGCCCTCTTTAAGAGTTTTGGCGCGACTTCGTCCGATCACGGCCATCCAACGGCCGACACCGCCAATCTCTCGGATGCCGCCGCCGAGGAGCTGTTCAACCACATTCGGCGGGGCTCGGACGACGAGCGCGAGCGAAAGCTGTTTCGCGCCCAGATGCTGACCGAGATGGCCAAGATGAGCCGCGACGACGGGCTGGTCCTGCAGATCCATCCCGGCTCCTGGCGCAATCATTCGCCGGCTATCTTTCAGAAGTTCGGCAGGGACAAAGGCTTCGATATTCCGACCCGAACCGACTATGTGACGGCGCTGAAGCCGCTGCTCGACTGCGTCGGGCTGGAGCGCGACCTCACCATCATCCTCTTCACGCTCGACGAGACCAGCTGTGCGCGCGAGCTGGCGCCGCTCGCCGGCGTCTACCCGGCATTGAAGCTCGGGCCGGCCTGGTGGTTCCACGACAGCCCCGAAGGCATGCGCCGGTTCCGTGAGATGACCACCGAAACGGCCGGTTTCTACAACACCGTCGGTTTCAACGACGACACCCGCGCTTTTCCATCCATACCGGCCCGCCATGATGTGGCGCGCCGGGTCGATTGCGCTTTTCTGGCGCGTCTCGTCGCCGAGCATCGGCTCGGCGAGGACGAGGCGCACGAGCTGGCGCAGGAACTTGCCTATACGCTCGCGAAAAAAGCGTACCGGCTCTAACGGCGCTTGCCGCCATCGTTCAAACGGGAGGAAACCAATGCTGCATTTTTCTAGACTAGCGGGAGCTACGCTACTTGCCGCCGCACTGATGGCCGGATCGGCAAGCGCCCAGACGGTTTTGCGCTCGTCCGACACGCACCCGGACGGCTATCCAACGGTCGAGGCGGTCAAATATTTCGGCGAGCTCGTGAAAGAGCGCACGGCCGGCCGCTATGTGGTCGAGCTCTATCCTTCCGCGCAACTCGGCGAGGAAAAGGACACGATCGAGCAGGTGCGCACCGGCGTGATCGACCTCAACCGCGTCTCGATGGCGCCGTTCAACGGGCTCATCCCCGAAACCACCATACCCTCGCTGCCCTACATCTTCCGTTCGGAAGACCATATGCACAAGGTCATGGACGGAGCGATCGGCGACCAGATCGCCGCGGCGTTCGACCAGGTCGGGCTGGTGTTGCTCGCCTTTTACGACGGCGGCTCGCGCTCCTTCTACAATTCGAAGAAGCCGATCAACTCTGTAGCCGATATGGCCGGCATGAAGTTCCGCGTCATCCAGTCCGACATCTTCGTCGACATGGTGGCGGCACTCGGCGCCAACGCGACACCGATGCCGTATGGCGAAGTGTATTCGGCGATCGAGACCGGGGTCATCGACGGCGCGGAGAACAATTTTCCGAGCTACGACACCGCCAAGCATGCGGAAGTCGCCAAGTACTATTCGCTCGACGAGCACACGATGGTGCCGGAAGCCTTCGTCATGGCGAAGTCGAGCTGGGACAAGCTGACGCCGGAAGACCAGGCGATCTTCAAGGCGGCCGCCAAGGAAAGCGTCGCCAAGCAGCGCGAGCTGTGGACCGCCAAGGTCAAGGAATCGCGTGCCAAGGTCGAGGCGGCCGGGTCGCAGATCACGACGCCGGACAAGCAGCCCTTCATCGACGCGATGGGGCCGGTCTACGAGAAGCACGTCAAGGACGACAAGCTGAAGGCCATGGTCGCAGCCATCAAGGCCGTGCAGTGATCAAGCGGCGGCGCGGGAATTCCGCGCCGCCATCCTCTTCGGGAGAAAACCGGTGACTTCCAGCCCAAAACCAAGACCGCCCCTGTCCGGCGTCGCGCGCGTGATGTCGCGCGTCAGCACGGCGGCGCTGTCGATCGCCGGCATCGGGCTGGTGCTGATGACCGCCTTCGTCGCCTGGCAGGTGTTCGGCCGCTATGTTCTGAACCGCTCGCCGAGCTGGACCGAGCCGGGCTCGGTGATGCTGATGAGCTGGTTCATTTTCCTCGGCGCTGCCGTCGGCGTGCGCGAGAACTATCACCTCGGCTTCGACGTCCTGCTCTACGTGCTGCCGAAAGGCGGCAAGCGCTGGCTGAGGATGATTTCGGACCTCGTCGCGCTCGCCTTCGGCATCGGCATGATCTGGTATGGCAGCCAGCTGGTCGCATTGACCTGGGGCTCTACCTTGCCGTCACTCGGCATATCGGGGGGCTGGGATTACGTCCCGCTTGTCGCGGGAGGCGCGCTCATCGTGCTCTTCACGCTGGAGCGCATCGTGCTTCGCCTCTCCGGTGCGCCGATCGACGATGCCCTCGATGAACTGCCGCCGGCCGAAGTCGCAGCCGAACTCGACACCGCGAACGTGAAGGTCTGACGCCATGGAACTCTGGATTCTCTTCGGCGTCTTCACCCTGCTGATGCTTATCGGCACGCCGATCGCTTTCTGCCTCGGCGTCGCAAGCTTTGCCACCGTCCTCTATATGGGCCTGCCGCCGCTCATCGTATTCCAGCGACTGAATTCCGGCATGAGCGTTTTTTCGCTGCTGGCCATTCCGTTTTTCATCTACGCCGGCGACTTGATGGTGCGCGGCGGCATCGCCAGCAAGATCGTTGCCTTCGCCGGCTCGCTCGTCGGCCATTTGCGCGGCGGCCTCGGGCAGGTCAACATCGCCACCGCTACATTGTTCGGCGGCATTTCGGGCTCCGCGGTGGCGGAGGCAGCGGCGGTAGGCGGCTTAATGATTCCGCAGATGAAGGCGCGTGGATATGGAGCGGACTACGCCGTCAATGTCACGTCGATGGCGGCGCTGATCGCGCTGCTCCTGCCGCCGTCGCACAACATGATAATCTACTCGATCTCGGCAGGCGGAAAGATCTCCATCGCCGATTTGTTCACGGCCGGCATCATTCCGGGCCTGCTACTGGCCCTGTCACTGATGGTCACCGCCTATTTCGTGGCGCGCTCCCGCGGCTATCCGACCGAGCCGTTTCCGGGCTTCACCGCCGTCGCGCATCTCTTTGCTGTCGCGGTGCCCGGCCTGCTGCTGATCGCGATCATCTTCGGCGGCGTACGATCGGGCGTCTTCACGGCCACCGAGAGTTCCTGTATCGCCGTCATCTATGCGTTGCTCGTGACTGTCTTCGTTTACCGGCAGATGACCTGGGAAGGGTTTGTTCATGCCACCCATGGCGCCGTGCGCACCACGGCCATGGTGCTGCTCATCATCGGCATGGCGGCGGCGTTCTCGTGGTTGATGGCCTTCCTGAAAGTGCCGGCAGCGCTCATCGCCTCCATGAACGCGATCTCGGACGATCCGCTGGTCGTGCTTCTCCTGCTCAACCTCTTGATGCTGTTCCTCGGCACCTTCATGGACATGGGGCCGACGATCATCATTTGCACGCCGATCTTCCTGCCCGTGGCGCAGGCCTACGGCGTCGATCCGGTGCATTTCGGCGTCATCATGATCCTCAATTTCGGCATCGGGCTGAACACGCCGCCGGTGGGCGCAGTGCAGTTCGTGGCGTGCGCAGTAGGCAAGATATCCGTCTGGGAATCGATGCGCTCGATCTGGCCGTTCTATGGCGCAGGCCTCGTGGTGCTGGCGCTCGTCACATACATTCCGGCCATTTCGCTATGGCTGCCGAGCGTCTTCAAATAGGGGGTGCGACATGGCCTGGGACACCGCAGTCGGCCTCCGCGTCGAACGAAGACCGAAGCTTTCGGAAACCGTCGTTGCGGCGATCCGCAAGCAGCTGCAGGCGGGCGAGATCCAGCCGGGACAAAAGCTGCCGACCGAGGGTCAGTTGACTGAAACCTTCGGGGTCAGCCGCACCGTGATACGCGAGGCGCTGGCCAAACTTGCCGCAGACGGCCTGGTCGAGCCGCGCCAAGGCGCCGGCGTCTTCGTTACCGAGCATATCTCGACGATGTTCGGTGCTCTGGCAGCGGAGATGGGCAGCAAGGATTCGATCGCCCTCAACGTTCTGGAAGTCAGGTTGGCGATCGAGATCGAATCCGCCGGGCTCGCTGCCATCCGCCGCAACGCTGCACAGGAAGCGGCAATCCAGGAAGCCTTCTTCGAGTTCGAGCGGCTGCTCCTCAACAGCGAGCCGACGGGACCGGCCGACCTTGCCTTCCACCGCGCAATCGCCAGCGCCACAAACAATCCTTTCTATGTCGAGATGCTCGACGTGCTCGGCCGGCGCGCCATTCCTTGCGACGTGACTTCGCCCTGGTCGACCGAGCTCGCCCAGTCCGACGCCTACCAGCGCGGCCTGCAGCGCGAGCACCTGATGATCCTCAATGCCATCTCGGCAGGCGACGCCGAGGCGGCCCGGGAGGCGATGCGCGCGCATCTCGGTGCCAGCCAGCAGCGCTATCGCGAGCGCCTGCACGCGCGCCAGGTTTTTTATGCCGACTCGGTCAAGGCCGCGGCAACCGAATGACCAATGAGGCAGCAATGATTCAAACTGACGATCACACGGATTTCACCTCCCGCTTCGCCATCGACCCTGTTTCTGCCGCGGCGATGGGCACGGACGAGCTCCGTCACAATTTTCTCATCTCGGGCCTGTTCCAGCCCGGCCGCATTAGCCTGACCTACACCCATTACGACCGCATGATCGTCGGCGGCGCCATGCCCGCCGACGCACCGCTTTTGCTGCAGGCGATCAAGCCGACCGGGACGAAGGATTTTCTCGACCGCCGAGAAATGATCATCGTCAATATCGGCGGTGCCGGCATCGTCAAAGCTGGCGGTCAATCCTACGAGCTGCAGCCGCGCGACATGCTCTATCTCGGCATGGGCACCGATGAGGTATCGTTCGCTGCGAGCAATCCGGCTGAGCCGGCTAAGTTCTACCTGCTCAGCGCGCCGGCGCATCAGAGCTACCCCAGTCAGCTGATCCGCATCGGCGATGCCAAGCGACTCGATCTCGGCAGCCAGGCGACCTGCAACGAGCGCTCGATCTTCCAGTTCATCCATGCCGACGGCGTAAAGACCTGCCAATTGGTCGTCGGCATGACCCAGCTTGCCCCCGGTTCCGTCTGGAACACCATGCCTTGCCATGTGCATGACCGGCGCATGGAGGCCTATCTCTACTTCGACCTGCCGGAGACGGCGCGGGTGTTTCATTTCATGGGTGAACCAGACGAAACGCGCCATCTCGTCATGCGCAACGAGGAGGCGGTGCTGTCGCCGGGATGGTCGATTCATTCGGGTGCCGGCACTTCCAACTATGTGTTCATCTGGGCGATGGCCGGCGACAATGTCGACTATACCGATGTCGATCTGGTAACGATGGAAGAGCTCAAGTGAGCGATCTCTCGGCCTTCAGCCTTGCCGGCAAGCGCATCCTCGTCACCGGCGCCAATACCGGAATCGGCCAGGGCATCGCCGTGTCGATCGTGCGCGCCGGCGGCATGGTCGTCGGCGTCGGCCGGTCGGCGATGGACGAGACGGCAGAGAAGATAGCGGCGGCCGGCGGACGCTTCGAAGCGGTCCGCTGCGACCTTGGCGATGATGCAGCTGTCCAGGCGATGCTTGACCGCGTCTGGGACGATACGGGGCCGCTCGACGGCCTGGTCAACAATGCCGGCATCATCCGACGTGCCGATGCGGTCGAACTGACCGAAGCCGACTGGGACGACGTCATGGGCGTCAATCTCAAGACGGTGTTCTTCCTCAGCCAGAGTTTTGCCAGGCGCGTGCTTGCCGCTTCGGGGCGGCGTGGCAAGATCGTCAACATCGCTTCGGTGCTGAGTTTTCAGGGCGGCATCCGCGTCGCCTCCTACACCGCCTCCAAACACGGCGTGCTCGGCATCACCCGGCTGCTCGCCTGCGAATGGGCGGCAAAAGGCATCAACGTCAACGGCATTGCGCCGGGCTATATCGAGACCAACAACACCGAGGCGCTGCGCGCCGATCCCGACCGCAGCGCCTCGATCCTGGCGCGTATCCCGGCCGGGCGCTGGGGCGCGCCGGAAGACATCGGCGACGCAGCCGTGTTCCTGCTGGCGCCGGCGTCGAACTATATGCATGGCGCGGTGATGCCGGTGGACGGCGGCTGGCTGGCGCGATGAGCAACAAAAGATGAGAGTTTGGCGATGACCGGAACCAAAATCTTCTCGCATGCCGGCGAGGGTGCGTGGACGCCGACGCCCGATGGCAATCGCAGGCGCGTGCTCTTGCACACTGATGAACTGATGATGGTCGAGTTTGCCTTCGACAAGGGCGGCGTCGGTGCATTGCACTCGCACCCGCACGTCCAGGCGAGCTACGTCGCCGAAGGTCGCTTCGAGGTCACCATCGACGGGAGGACCGAGATCCTGGAAACCGGAAGCAGCTTCATCGTTCCTTCCAATCTGATCCATGGTGTCAAGGCGCTGGAGGCGGGACGGCTGGTCGACAGCTTCACGCCGCACCGCGCCGATTTCCTCGACTGAGCTGCGGGCCCGAAGATCAGGCTGCCGGTTTGCGCTTCTCTCGGAACGAAAAACCCGCGCCTCCGGAGAGACGCGGGCGTGTTGCCTGGGCGCTTGTGGCGCCGCGGTACTCAAAACATCACCGCAGAACCTGAACCTGCCGAATGATGGTGAAGATAGGATTAACCGCCCCGAGACGGCGCGATATTCACAGCCAAGGCGAATAGGGGCTGGAACGACGGTCTCATATCGGCCAATGAGAGAGAAGTTCTCTTCAGGCGGTGCCGAGGACAGGACTAGAGGGGTCTAGAATGTTCGAATCTGCTGTCCAGGCAATCACCTGGCGATTCGCCGGTGAATTTCGGCAGGTCATGTTCCCGAAAGTGCTGCAGTGCAGATAACAGCGAGCATCCCGGCAGAGGTTCCCAAGCGGCGCGTCCTGAAGGATGTGTTCGGCTTCGATGATTTTCGTCCCGGCCAGGCGGTCGTGATGGAGGCGCTGCTGGCCGGGCGCCATGTGCTGGCCGTCATGCCGACCGGCGCCGGCAAATCGCTCTGCTACCAGGTGCCGGCGCTGGTGCTGGGCGGGCTCACCATTGTCGTTTCGCCCTTGGTGGCGTTGATGCAGGACCAGGTCGCCGCATTGCGCCTTGCCGGCGTGGCGGCCGATACGATCAATTCCTCACTCGACCGCGATGCCAATATCGCTGCATGGCGCCGCGTCGCGGCAGGCCAGACACGCCTGCTCTACCTTGCACCGGAGCGGCTCATGACGGCGCGAATGCTCGACGCGCTCGCCAGGCTCGATATCCGGCTGATCGCCATCGACGAGGCGCATTGCATCTCCCAATGGGGACCGGCGTTTCGGCGCGAATATGAAGAATTGTCGCGGCTGCGCGGCATCTTCCCTGATGTGCCGATCATTGCGCTGACGGCGACGGCGGACGAGACGACGCGCACCGACATTGCCGCGCAACTGTTCGACGGGCGCGTCGACACCGTGGTGCTGGGCTTCGACCGGCCAAACATCAAGCTAGGCATCGAGCCCAAACAGGACAGCAAGCGCCAATTGCTGAGCTTCGTGCAGCGCCATGCCGGCCGCAGCGGGATCGTCTACTGCCTGTCGCGCAAAAAGACCGAAGAGATGGCGGCGTTCCTCGAGCGGAACGGCGTGCGTGCCCTGGCCTATCATGCCGGCATGAGCAAGGACGCGCGTGAAGCGAATCAAAACGCTTTCATGACCTTGTCCGGCGTCGTGATGGTGGCGACCATCGCCTTCGGCATGGGGATCGACAAGCCGGATGTCGCCTATGTCTTCCATACGGATCTGCCGGGCAGCCTCGAAGCCTATTACCAGGAAATCGGGCGAGCGGGCCGCGACGGGCGGGCGGCCGAGGCACATATGCTCTTCGGTCTCGGCGATATCCGCATGCGGCGGCTTTTCATCGAAGACGAGGACGCACCGGCGGAGCACAAAAGGCGCGCGCACGGCCGGCTCGACACGCTGATCGGCTATTGCGAGACGGCGCAGTGTCGCCGCCAGATCCTGCTTGGCTATTTCGGCGAAAGTGCGTCGCCTTGCGGCAATTGCGACAACTGCCTTGACCTGGCGCCGCATGCGGATGGTGAGGCGGAGGCACGGATCATCCTCGCGGCCATCGCACAGACCGGCGAGCGCTTTGGTGCTGCCCATGTCGTCGATGTTTTGCTCGGCCATGAAACCGAGAAGGTCCTGGCCAGGAACCACCACAGGCTTACCAGCTTCGGCACCGGTGTGGCGCACAAGAAGAATCTATTGCTGTCGCTGGTCCGCCAGCTCGTCGCGGGAGGGTTTCTGACATTGGACTCAGGCGGCCATGGCGGCCTCGCCATCGCCGAAAAGGGCCGTGAGCTGGCCCGCGGAGAGGCTTCGTTCCGGTATCGTGTGGACGCGCGCCAGTCATCGCGAGGCAAGATACGTCCCGTACAGGGCGCCGCAGCAGGCACGGAAGCTCTGGATTCGGCGCTGCTGGCCGCACTCAAGGCGGTACGGCTGCGTCTCGCCCGCGAGCGCCAGGTGCCAGCCTTCGTGATCTTCTCCGATCGTACGCTGATCGATATGGCCGAACGCTGCCCGAGTGATCTGGACGCCTTCGCCGAAGTGAATGGTGTCGGCGCCGCGAAGCTCAAAGATTTCGGCGAGATATTTCTCGGCGCGATCGCCGCGCATCAATCCGATGGATCGGCTTGAAAAACCCTCACCAACGTCCTGCGGCAACTGTCAGTTTGCGAGGCAACATTTCTTGAATTTCTTGCCGCTTCCACAGGGGCAGGGATCGTTGCGTCCGACATCGCGCAAGGGGTTTGTGGCCGGCGTCATGTTGGACCAATCTCTGGTTGGCCAAGGCTCCCAATCGTCCTCGTCAAGCCCAATGCCGTGAGTCGTCCAATCCAGCGCCGCGAGCACATCGTCGATATAGCCGAGATTGGCGTGCTTGAACCGATCGATGTCATCAGGGCGTTGCTCGGCGTTCCAGCAGATCCCTTTCGAAATGGCTGCGTTCTAGCACTCCGTACGGCACACGGTCTTCGTCCCAGGCGCTGTAGACGAGCGGGACAAGATCGCGCACCGCGAGCAGGGCGATGGCCTCCAGCCAGCCAATCCAGGCGTGATCGTCGTCGTCAGCCAGCCTCTCCTTGAAGAACCGCTCGAGAAACTGCTGCATCCGATCTCGCTCGATTCGGCCTTCCCAGGTTAGAAAGGTCGCCGCGCCCAGCAGCGCTTCGCGGGTAAATTCGTCGACGGAGCGGTCGGCGATGACGCTGAACAGGGCGTCAACATCGCCGTCGAACACGCCCGCGACGATGCGTGCCATGGTTTCGGTGATGGCGTCGCCGAGCAGGCGGTTGGTTTCCTTCTCCGGGCGGCGCAGCAGGCGCAGCAAGGGTTGACATGCCTGGCTGTCACGGGCGCCGCCCAGAACATACAAGCCTCTGAAGAGCAGCATCTCCTCATCCTCCGACAGAGCCTCTCCATCGGCCGCTCTCGTGAGGATCGCCCGCAACGCGGGAGCGGATTCTTCAATCCTTGCGATGCAGTGAATGATTGCCACATCCGGCAATTGCCGCTTGGTGGCCACGGCATGCAGTTGGTCTTCTATCGGACCCAGATCGAAGCCGGGGTTGCCATGGCCAAGGATAGATTCCAGATCTTCGTTCTTCATGGCATTCTCGATGTCGTTCGCGCTTGCCAAATCTACGCCAGACCGGCTGCCTTTCAACAGTTCATCCGCTGCATGAGTAGCAAATTCCTGTGCAGAAGGTCATCGCCGCCAGTGGAACGGGCAGCGGCGAACCGTCGTCTCAAGCGGCTCTACGACGCCGTTGAGGTGCGTCTTCTCAACCGTCGATTCCAATGCCACATCCTGCGATGTTGATCATCTTTCTGCCTTGCAGGTTCTCACGCCGGCGGCGCGATTAGCACCTGCTTCGTCTCGCCACTGCAATCGCAGCCTCCTGCTGCCGCAAGCGCTCGATCTTCGCACTCTGGCGGGCAGTGACAGCAGAGGCGATACGCCGCCCTCCCCATAGCCAGTCCGGAATATCGGTGTGGACGACTTTGCCGCGAGCGATGGCTGTTGCCGACATTTCGTCGGCGACCGCGCCCATCGCGACGTTGAGTTCGACGCAACTCATCGTCGCGTATTTCGCGGCATCGAAGGATGCAGGCAAAGGCGATGCGCAACTTCCGACAAACATGAGGCTGCATATCAGAGGCGTGGCCGTGGAGATCGCCTTCATTCTCTTATCAAACACGTTGACGCCGGACGGGCGAATTTCGGAGGGTTCTCGATCTCGGGCCGCGAAGCGCTCCCGAAGTTCTGCGTAACTGAAGCATGTGAATCTCTACAATACTCTGTCCGGACCGTCCTATTTGTCTTCGAAGAATTCCGAGAGAAGCGCTGCGGTCTTGCCCGGGTACTCTTCCGGGAAAAAGTGCCCGCCTTGGACAGCGCGTCCTTCAACTCTGTCGGCCCATTTTCTCCAGATAGCCAGCGGCCCGCCTTCTTGCGTATACCAGTTCTCCAGGCCGCCTTCGCCACTCCATAGCGCCAATAGCGGACACTCGATGCGACGACCGTTTGCCTGGTCTAGCGCGTCATGTTCACGATCGATCGTGGCAGCGGCCCGATATTCTTCGCAGATCGCGTGAATATGAGCGGGATCGCGAAGCGCATCAACATAGGCGTCCCTGACCTCTTGGGAGAATATTTTTGCCGACGATCCCCACTGCCCAATCGCATTGTCGACGACGGCATCGGGAGCCGCGCCAATCAGACGCTCCGGCAGGGGCTCCGGCTGGGCAAGAAGGCTCCAGGGCCAGAAGCCGAGCGTCAGTCTGGCATCGGCCCTATCCCATGCGGCGGCGGTTGGGATGACGTCGAGGACGGCGATTCTAGACACCGCATTGGGGTGATCGAGCGCCAGACGATAGGCGACCCGCCCGCCACGATCATGCCCAGCCACCATGAACCGCTCAAACCCTAGTTGCTTCATGGCTTGAACCATGTCGACGGCCATGGCGCGCTTGGCGTATGGGCTGTGGTCGGAGGAGGAAACCGGGCACCCGCTTTGCCCGTAGCCTCGAAGGTCGGCGGCGACCACCGTGAAGCGGGGCGCCAAGGCTACGGCGATATCCCGCCACATCAGATGCGTTTCTGGAAAACCGTGAAGAAACAGCAGCGGCGGACCCGTGCCACCTACCCTTGCGAAAATGGTCGTATCGTCCAGCCGCAAGCTGCTGGCACTGAAACCTGCAAACACCGTCAGCCTCCTCGGCGTCCCTTAGACAAGCTTTAAGGGTACTAACGGTCGCCTGAGGCGAAAACCCCGGCCGCGATGGCCAGGGTTTAAGCCGGCTAATTGCTAGAACCGAAACCAGACCCAAACGCGCCTGCGGAAGCACCGCCTGCGCCGATAGCCATTTCGCCAGTAAACGCGACAGACCCTTCTCCAAGCGCGCCGGCGGCGCCGGCGTGGCCGGTGCCACCGGCGATGATAGACCGGTTGCAACTCTGCTTGAGTATCGTCGTCGTCGAAGGTCTCTATATCCGGCGCCTCGAGTTCATCGAGAATGCCGCTTCTGGCAGCTGGAACGCCGGCCACTGCGTTCATAGGCCGAACTGCGCTCGCAAGGGCGGCGGCCCCGGCAATGCCAAACATTCCTGTCAAAAATAGTCGCCGATCCATGGAAACCTCCCAATCTTCAATCAGCGAGACAACAAGGCTAACGATGGGGAGATAGCGCAGTCGATATAAAAGCCCAGAGCCGCGCGGCGATTGGCGGTGGTCCGATCGGCCGGAGGGCGTCGCCGCCTCCTCGAAATCGATCGACAAACACCCGGAGTTTTTGAATGATGGCGGGCCGTGAACGACGAAGATGGGACCTACGTCTACGCTATGGCTACCTAATTCCACGCTACTGCTCTCTGTTTGTCGCTCGCGTTGCAAGGAGGGCTTGACGGCCATCCTACCAGAAGGTAGGGTAGGGCATGAGCAACTTATCTACCACCTCTGACGACATCCTGGCTTGTGCGCGTTCTCTGATTGTCGCTGGCGGCTACAACGGTTTCAGTTATGCCGACATCTCTGATGTGGTCGGGATTCGTAAGGCGAGCATCCATCACCATTTCCCAAGCAAGGTCGATCTGGTCCGAACGCTGGTTGCGCGGTATCGGGAAGAAGCTGAAGCGGGGATGGCGAATCTCGAACTTCAGGTATCCGATCCGCTCGAACAGCTTCGGTTCTACGCTGGGTATTGGGAAGCCTGCATCGCGGATGCCAGCGCTCCGTTTTGTGTCTGCGCGCTGTTGGCAAGCGAGCTCCCCGTTCTGCCCGAGGAAGTTGGCCTTGAGGTCCGGGCGCATTTCCGCTCCCTGTCAGCGTGGCTGACATCCGTGCTGGAGCGTGGCGCGCGGCACGGCCAACTTCAACTGATGAGTACCCCTCGTGCCGAGGCTGAAGCGTTCATGGCAACGGTTCACGGTGCGATGCTTTCGGCACGGGCCTATGGCGATCCGAAGATATTCGGCGTCGTGACAGGCCCCCTCCTGGAGCGACTCCGCGCTTCTCCCCAGATACGGCCCTAGATCTCAAATAACCATAGCCGTGATCGCTCTGCGACGTTCGTCGAGAGCCTCTACCTACTAGTCGAAAGGACGATCCAATGGCGGTTCACAGTGGCGATCTTTCTCGCGCCAGCCAGGAACAATGGCTCAAGCTCTATTACTTCGCTCGGACAGCGTTCTCGGCTGTCTGGGTGGCGGCTGCCTTTACGGTGGGACAGAATTCCGGAGGGATCGCGGCGGTTTTACTCGTGGCTTATCCTGCATGGGATGCCCTCGCCAATTTTGTCGACGCATCGCGCAGCGGAGGATTGGGACAGAATCGCACGCAGACCATTAACGTCGTGGTCAGTGTGGCGACAACGCTCGCGGTCGTTCTCGCGCTGAAGATGAGCATGAATTGGGTGCTCGGGGTGTTCGGCGTATGGGCGATCCTGTCCGGCCTGCTTCAACTCGGCACCGCAGTCCGCCGTTGGAAGAGCTATGGTGCGCAGTGGACGATGATCCTGAGCGGAGGGCAATCAGCACTGGCAGGTACGTTTTTCATCGTGCAGGCGCGGATGCCGATGCCGCCATCCATCACCAACGTGGCCGGCTATGCCGCAGTAGGCGCCCTCTACTTCCTGGTTTCGGCGGTGTGGCTGAGCGTGAGCCAATTGCGGCGGAAGGCTGTATAGCCCGCCATCTTAAGCCATCACCGACCCGATCAGAGATACTGTCAGCCGCTGGTGTCGGCTCGCCGATCTGTCGACAGAACGGAACGACCCACCCCGTCCTTAGACTGGAAAGGAGACCGATATGTCTGGAATTTCACCACTCGGCTGGGTGGATACACTCGGCAGCCTGCCTGCCTCCGGCTACTCACCCAGCGGGTCGAGGTCGAGGAACAAGGAGGTCCGCATCATGGGGTCCAAGAGCAACGTGCTCCGAACCTTGTGGCGCTCTCTAGCTCCGGCGCAAAATTTGATACCCTGGGCGTGTCCGGAATGGACCCCGTTGAAGTGGCGGAGAGGGAGGGACACTCTCCTCCGGGACTCTGGACCCCTTGCGGCCCTTGACTTCCCGGCCTCCTAGGCCCACCCGTGGGGCACCAATGTGGGGCACCGGGGTTCAAATGGCAGGCCAGCAGCAGCAATACCTTGAATGGCACGGCCAGCAATGGCGTGTCCGCCTGAAGGTCCCTCGCGCCGTCCGCGACCTGATAGGACGTGGCAAGCTCACCCATCCCCTTCACACCTCAGACCTCAAAGATGCCAACGCCCGCAAGTGGCCAATCGTCGCCCGGCTGAAGAGCGTCATCGCGGCAGCCGAGAAGGCGCTGGCCTCGACCGATCCACTTGACGCCGAAGCCCTTCGCAACCGCCTTCACAAGGACGAGCAGGGGACGCAGGACCACATCCTCGACCGCGCCGTCCAGATTGAGGGCACCCATGGGGAGGACCGCGCGAAGGCCTTCTATGATTTGGCGAGTGGCAGGGTGACGCCGCTAGCCGACCAGGCCGCCGCCTTTGCCAAGCACCGGGGCTACCGGATGAAATCAGAAGGGGACTTCATGCGAGCGCTCGGGTGGCTTGGCGATTGGCTTCGGGACAGCAGTCTGCCGGTGGCACTTGAGGCCGTCACTCGCACCCACGCTGGCAAGTTCATCGGGGAAAGCTTGACAGTTGGCAGGAGCGCTCAGAAGGCCACCGCTTACCTAGGCTTCATACGGCAGTACTGGGCGTGGCTCCAGGACAAGGGCCACCTCGCGAACCTGGAGAACCCGTGGGCCGGCCAGACGCTACCAGCCGGCCCCAAGAGGTTGCGCGGAGCGGAGCAGGACACGGGGAAGCGGCCCTTTACGGACGCCGAGGTCAAGACCCTCCTGGCAGGCGACGGCGGCCCGATGCTCAATGACCTTATGCGGGTGGCCGCCCTTAGCGGGATGAGGATCGAGGAGGCTTGCCAGCTTTACGTCTCCGACTGTGCGGGCGACATGTTCAACATCTGGGCGGGGAAGACCGACAACGCCCGCCGCACAGTGCCGATCCACTCCGCCCTTGCCGGTATTGTCCAGCGCCGCACCGAGGGAAAGGCACCTGGAGAATATCTGTTTGACGAGCTTCCACCGCTCCCACCATCCCGCGAGACCCGCTCCGATCCAGCCGCCAAGCGGTTCACACGCTTTCGCCGTGACATGAAGGTGGACGAGCGGCCCAACGAGAAGGCCAAGAGCAACGTGGACTTCCACTCGTTTCGTCGCTGGTTCATCCGGAAGGCGCGGAATGCTCGACTCTCAGGCGACACCGGGTTTGACGAATGGACGCTCACCTGGGTCATCGGCCACACCGACAGCGACCGGGCCAAGAGCCTGGACCTCAGCCAGCACGGCTACGCGGGGCAGGACCCCGAGAAGGCCAAGCGGGCCTTGGTGGAGGCTGTAAAGCTTCCGTCCGGGGCGAGTTGACCCCGCCAAACCGTCCCTCGCCAAAAATCTTCCGTCGCCTAGGGCCACTGTAGTGCGCCACTGGATGCGCTTGGCAATCAGCCAACCCCAGGCCGTGCCTGAAGCGGGCAGTGGCGGAATTGCTCGACGCGCTCGATCCGCAATCTAGTACAGAAAATACCTAGTTTCGGCCACTTGACCGGACATTTCAACCAATCCCATATCACCGCTAGACAGCTCATCTTTCGCCAATGCTCTAGGTTTTACCATGGAATTCCCACGGTATATTTCTGTAGCTTAAGCCATAGGCCATGTCTGTATCGGATACCTTCTATCGCGAGGGTATGTTCTTTGAACAGGTGAATAAGACTACGGTATAGGGCTCAAGGCCCTACTGATGAGCACCAGCTAGTGCGAAACCACATCCACCGCGCCGTCCACCTCCTCGCCCTCCACCAACCGGACGGGACAGCACCCCACCCCCAACTCCCGCAAAGGAACACTGCACATGATGCAGACGAGAAATGCTGCCTTCGAGACCCACCCCTTCATCACGCCCGAGTGGCTCGCCGCTGATCCGGTAGCTGCCCTGGAGACGGCTCCCCCCTGGGTCCGCCTTCACTCCATCACCCGCCCTGAAGAACTGGACGCCGCCCCTGTCGTCAGCATCGCCATGGGTGGGAAGTTCATCATGACCATCGGCCTGACCCTATCGGAGGCCGCCGTCCTCTTTGAAATCAGCCGGTATGGCCACCGAGGCGTCACGAATTCCAACCACACCAAACCCGTCCCGACCATCTATGCCCGCATGAGCTTCCGGGACGCGGCCAGCGACATGATGACTTTCAGCCGCATCCTCTACGGCGCGGAAGAGCATGAGGTCATCAAGCAGGGCCGCATCAAGTCAGACCTGCGCGGAGAGAACCTCCACACGATCCCCGGAGGCAAACCCGATAAAGACGCCCGCAAGACGACCATGCGGCACGTTGAGCGGCTGGCACGGGAGCGGGAAGCCGGAGGCACACTGCCCAAGGGCTTCGACATCCCGGCATACCTTGCCAACATCGAGCGCCTCTTCACCATCGTGGACAGAGAGGCCGGCGGGGATGATCCGATAGCCTTGTTGCCTCTGATATCCCGCGAGACGCCGGCATGGTCGCTTGGCGCGATAACTACGGACGAAACGCTGGAACGCCTCAAGCACGCAGCCTTCACCATCGCCTTCGCCCTCGACATGCTACCGGCTCACGAGGTGCCCAACTTCCTGCGTGACTGGCAAGACCAAAAGCCTTTGAGGCCGTGGCTGGACGGGCTTGAGTACGATCGTCGCATGATGACGGGTGAGCCCCTAGCCACCTTCAACGATCTCGTGGGCGCCTAGCCGCTTCATTGCTGCTGGGGAGGGGGATTAGACCACATCCCTCTCCTCCTCTCATTGGCCACCACGAGGAAGCCTGTCATGACGTACCACGCCACCAAAGACGACATTGAGCGCCGCGCTACAGAACCATCAGGCCGCACTCCACGGCGCTGCATAGTCGTCGATTGCGCACGGCTCACCCAGAGGTCTGCCCGCAACGGCCTTTCGGACCTCCACTGCAAAGCCCATATCGAGCACGCCCGGAGGCATGGGAGCACATGGCGGCGCTCATACCTGATGCGGGAGCTTGAACCTTACCGCCTGGCATCGGCCCGCTGGCTTGCTTCCCGTGGGGCGATGCTCAGGTCATCCGGGTGGTCGCCTCTTTGGACGCGCTGCTCCAAGGCTCAGGCCTGACCGCAACGGCCAAAGCATCCCGATGGAAGGTGCCCGAGGAGAAGGCTCGCATCGTCTTGGCGAGGCTCAGGGAGGCGGGGAAGACCGGCGGGCGGCTCCTTCTCATCACGCTCACCATCAAGGCGACACAGAAGGCGATAGGCCCCAGGGCGAATATGGAGTTTCAACGGGTTCAGATCGCCAAGATGGCGCACCGCCTGGCATCTGGGACCCACATCAGGTCCACGATCTATGGCACCCAGTCCAAGTACCCCCGCGCCGAGGGCAACTTCATGCGCATCCTTGGGAACCTCATTGAGGACATCGCGGGCATCGTGGCGGACAGCGATGCGGTGGATGAGGTCTTGGAACTGGCAGGAACCGGGAGGCGCACATGATGCTATTTGACGACAGGTTGGACAACATGGGGGACGACAGTTCGGTCCCGCAAGGTTCCCGCCCAAGCTGCCGGCCTGCGGACCACAGTGCCGACAGGGACGATGACGATCAGCCAACCAGCCGCGACATCCACCACGACCCGTGGCTGACCCCGGCATGTCCCGCCCTCCAGACCCTCGCCGCCACCGTATTCGAGGACATCGAGCATAACTCCCCCACGCCACCGCGCCAGCGGCGGGACGCAACGGAGCGCCGCAGGGCAATCACCGGGAATCTGATTGCCAGCCTCGCCCTCCTGCTGCTCTATCACCCAGCCGGCACTCGCCTAGCCATCTCCGCGAGGAATGGCCCAACGACTCGCTACGACCGCCCCAGGTTTTCACGCGAGGTGGTCACGAAGCTCATCGGCAGCATGGAGGCATTGGGTCTCATCATTCGGCAGCGCGGGAGGCGTGGCAATCAGCGGTCCACCATCGAGCCGACACCGCGCTTTCGCGACCTGATGGCAGGCCTGAAGCTTGGCACGAGGCCGATTGGGCGGGCGGCGGGAGCCGAGACCATCATCCTCAAGGCTTTCACCGGGAGGGGGCGCAGCAAGCTCCTCCTGGACTACGCCGACACCCCCGAAACAATCGCCATGCGGGCGGACATGACTGCCATTAATGCATTCCTCCGCGAGGCCGACATCAAGCTTGATGGCAGGCCTCCTCCGGTCCCCGTCCTCTTGACCCGCCGCTTCCAGATCGAGCACCCCGATGCGCCCCACACGTTCGACCAACACGGGCGACTCTACGGCGGCTTCTGGATGAATCTTCCGAAAACCCAGCGGCATCTCCTTGCGGTCAATGGCGAAGAGGTGGCGGACCTCGACTTCACCGCCATGTTCCCGCAACTGGCTTACCTTGAGGCTGGCGCAGCACTGTCTCAGGGTGACCCATACAGCGGCATTGAGGGCCTGCCGCGAGCAGCGGCCAAGATGGGTCTCTCCGCGCTGCTGTGTCGCCGTGGGGCCATGCGCCGGCTGCCTAGCGAGGTCCGAGAAGCCGCAGGCAAAGAGTGGAACGCCAAGCGGCTCAGCGGAGCCCTGGCGCAACGTCACCCGGCCATCGCCTCCATGTTCGGCACTGGGCTTGGCCTCAGACTCATGTTCACCGAGAGCCGCATCCTGGTGGAAGCATTGCGCACCCTCATGGAACGGCGCGTGCCGGCGTTGCCGATGCATGACGGAATCATGGTGCCGCGCTCGAAGGCCAATCAGGCGGTGATTGCGATGATCCATGCATCGGAGGAAATTGCTGGCGCTCGGCTGCCTGTCGTTATCAAGGGATGAACTCAACAGTCGGACACACAAACAGCGAAAGGGCAAGAGCTGGACCTAAGCCAGCATGGCTAGGTGGGACCCAGAGAACGCGAAGATGCCCCTTGTAGAAGCCGTGAGTTGCCGTTCTAATAGTTGTCGTCGGTCCCAAATTCGCAGCTTCAGTGAATTGCCGACTCCAAGCAGACGACAACTTGAAAACTCGCTTCGAAATACTGGCGCAGGCTCTTTTGCCCAAGCGACTGGGCTCCACCGTGAGCAACTGAATTCCTCACCGCATAGCACGAGGAAATGCTGGATCGAACGCTTTCGGTCAATAGCCCCTCGAACAGCTTTCCCCACCCAGAATCAAACCGATGCAACAGTTGGGCGATTTGCTCACAGTCGTAGTTCCGGCCGGCTTTGAAATAGTTGCGTAGGAACGCCGAAATCTGAGGGGGTGACCTACGTTCAAGCCGCTCGACAACGGCAATTTCGACGCATCGCTCGAGATTTCCGCAGACAAGCACACTACCCAACTTGCAGAGATATGACGCCTCCTGCTCGTCTAGCTTTTTGTCACAAGCGCGGTTCACAAACTTCTCGAGCGCTGAAAAGCGGGCGTCGATAGGAAGGCCCACTCAGACCCCCGCGAATGCGGCTACCGCCATTGTCCGACGTGTCTTGACCGTCTCATCATCAGCCGTTGCTCTTTCACAAGCTCGCAGGAAAACCGAGTTTGCCAAGAGGCCGTCATAGGCTACTGCTATCGCTTCGTGCTTTGGCGACGCCTTTGCGCCGTCCAGCCTCGCCGCGACGCCCAGCATCACCGCTTCGAAAACGGCCGCATTTAGTACCCGGCTCGGCCGGAAAGCGGAAGTTCCTTTAGCCTGCCAACATAAAGTTATTGAACGTCTGAAGCTGTCCCCAAGGTTAGCTAGTTTGATCGGATCGCAATTGGCGTAATCGGCGGCGAAGGCATTAAGGAAATCGCGCATTGGCCGCTTGTAGTCTGCGCCTCGCTCTCTCATTGCCATAAAGCGCATGATCATCTCTTGGTCCTTCAAGCGATTGTTCATCTTTCCAAACAGTGAGCGCCAGTCCTGATAGGCATTGCATGATCGCACTAGAGACAAAAGCGGGCCGTCGTTGATGCAATTGCGAATCTCTTGCGGTGAAAGCCTAATGCCTCCCGAATTAATCCGCTCAAATACAAAATAGAGACTCCGGTTGGTCTCTTTAGGTTCATCTTGCTGGAAGATTGTGGCGTGAACTACGGCATCGTCTAATTTGAGTTTGTCAGACGTCGCAAGCTCACTGTATGTCTTTCCGCTCCACTCGGGCCGGACACCGACCAATCGGAATTTCTTTTCTCCGAAAAGTTCTGCATAGAAAAATTGAAGTGTTCGGAGCCTCTGTTGTCCATCGACAACTAAATGCCTGTTGGTCTGTGATTCTTTGTAGAGAAATATCCCTGGCACAGGCAGACCCATCAACAATGACTCTATGAAACGGGAGGCGTGTCGCTGGGACCAGACGAATTGACGTTGAAATGTGGGAACGAAGAACGCTTCTGACTTCAGCCGCGAAATAAGCGTATCGACCGGGTAGTCTGCGCCGTAGCTCGTGATTGAGAAAACATCGTTTGACGGCTCCTCCAGTAAACTCTCGTCTTCCACATCCTCAGCTAAGGAAAGCTGATATTCGTCTTCGATTTCGTCGTGTGGCGTGTCGGTCACTGTTGATGCCTCTCAATTCACAAGTGAGTTTCTAGCTGATTGGCGTTACCCATGATAGGAAAACGAAGAGGCATCCCCATTGAATTTTGGGTCACAAATTTGAGACATCCTCTCGTGGGGGGGCGTTGGCGAGCTTCCCCCCGCCCCTCCAGCTGCTGGCCTTGTGCCAGCCCGCCGCTGACCTAGCGCCAACCTGCCCTCCGCAGCACGCGCGTGATCAAGGGTCCGCATCGCAGCGGCACCACATAGACCGCCACGACTGGCCGACGCCTCCGCAGGTGCACTAACTCCCCCCCTATGGGGTAGGGGTGGCCCCTGGTGGCCCTTGGTGCGCTAACAGCGTCGAGGCACGTCCAGGTAAGAGGCCAGCGATCCTCGCGTTCATCGGCCTAGCTGCCAGAGGGGTCTACCTTCAGCCTGACATGATGCCGTGGCATGTGGCCTGCATCGCCAGGCTATAGTGCTGAAAGTGACTGCCTTGAGTACCGGAAAGTCTCAAGGTAGCTCCAGCTGGTAGAGGAGGGAGGGAAGTTACTCCTCGATCAGTCCCTCCACCCAGTTACGATCCAAACGAAGACTCCAGCCGCTCCCTCGCTCCATGCCCGCCGCAGGCCACCGAGGACTTCTTCGCTACTCGAGGTTCCCGTCAGATGGCGCTTCCCAATCTAGCCGCAAGGGTCGATCACGCGAGCGCTCCAATTTACGTGACGGCGGACGGACTTCCCCCCCTGCCACCCAGGCGGATCGAACAGTGCGGCCCTTCGGGGGCGGGGCATCCACCATCTTCGCGTCTTTACAGTCACAACCATCGTTGACATTTGTAATATCCGCCGCTAGAGTCCCCTTGAAGTCGTCGGACGGGGCAACGCAATGAAGCAGTACGTGGTCTATACGCGGGTCAGCACGGAGGAGCAGGGCCGCAGCGGGCTAGGCCTAGAGGCCCAGGAGCGCGACATCGGCATCTACCTGGAGACCTTCTCCGAGGTCCCGTGGGAGGTCATCGGGCGCTTCCAGGACGTGCTCTCAGGCAGCAGTGACGACAGGCCACAGTTGGCGGAGGCCATCAAGCTGGTCCGGGCCACGGGGGCGGAGCTTCTGGTGGCCAAGCTGGACCGCCTAAGCCGGGACGTGGCCTTCATCGCCACCCTCATCAAAGACAAGAAGGTCCGCCTCAGGGTGGCCCAGATGCCGAACGCCGACCCCTTCCAGCTCCACCTCTATGCCGCCTTGGCGGAGCAGGAGCGGAAGTTCATCTCGGAGCGCACTAAGGCGGCCCTCAAGGCGGCCAAGGACCGGGGGGTCAAATTGGGTGGCCTGAGGGACAAGACCATGAAGCGCAACGAGGCGATACAGAGGAAGGCGAAGGCCGAAGCGGAGAAGGCCATGAGGATAATCGGCCCCTTGCGCAGCGCCGGCCAGACCCTGACCGCCATAGCCGACACGATGAATGACATGGGGGCCAAGACCTCACGGGGAGGCAAGTGGTCCGCGACTCAGGTAATGAGGGTCATCGATAGGACCGCGTGACCGGGAGGGGAGCCGGGGCAATGTTCGGCAGCATCAAAAGACTACTAGGCCGTAAGGAGACCGGCGTGGGCTCACTGGCCGAAAGCTTGGTGAGGCCTATGGCCTTGCTCATGGCCTTAAAGCAATCGTCCGATGAGTACGCCGTCAGTGTTCGTAAGGGTCTGTCACAGTTCCCGGCCCACCGTCGCAAGGACTCCAATGTCGAGGCCATCTGGCGGGATGTGGTCTCGGAGGTCTTCGTCCGCATGACGATGTTTGGGGACTCGGACCTTACCATCCTGGCCGACTTCAGGCGGCAACCGGAGGTGCTGGAGCGGTTCCTAACTGACCGGCCCTACCTTTCGATGCCGCAGCCAAACGGCGATCAACTAGACCAGACCATTCAGGCCGTCTGGCAGGGGTACGTCTACTTGGCCAAGATAGGGGAAGAGACACTCGACCGAGAGAGCTCCCAGTTCGATCTGTCGAAGCGGGGAAAGGACATCATTTCCGATCTGGTGAAGCGGGCCGAAGCCCTCAGAGCCACTGCTGTCAATCCAGGTGCAACGGGTCTGCCGATATGTTTCATTGAGGCCGTCTATGAGGATGTGAACCGGAAGGCGAAATCGATCGCCCTTTCTGCAATGTTCGGGCCAGCGTATGAGAGCGGCATCAGCCACATGATCAAGCTTGTCGCCGACAGCGGCTCTAAGGCGGACGTTGGCAAGGTGGAGGACAGCATCCGGCGCATCATGAACGCCACCACCCCAGACGACATTCGAAAGCCGCGCTAGCGCACGATGGCAAATGAACCCTTCTACCTCATCGATGAGGCACCGGTAGTCGCAGCGCACGATCGGATGATTGCCGACAGCACAGACTTGTTGGCGCATCAGAGGATGATCGATGCCGCGCTCGACACTATCGACGAGCTAATCAGAGCCACGCCTTATGACACCCGCGACGATCTGGTTGCCCTTAGGCTGGCCACCAGATGCTTCAACGATGCGGCGGCGGCCCTGCGCCTAGTGCGCTGTGGCTACTTCCAGCCATCCTTGGCGATGATCCGAGACATGATGGAATGCAGGCTTCTGTTGGACCTCTTCAATCGGCAACCTCAGCGCTTGGCGGAATGGCATACGCTCCCTGAGGCCGACCGCAAAGCCAGGTTTTCTCCGCCGAAGGTCCGCATAGCGCTGGAGGCTCTCGACGGGACCAAGGGCAAGAAATACCAGGAGGATTACAGCATGTTCTCCAAGTTCGGTGCCCATCCGACGCCGGAAGGTTTCACCGTCATCTCTCCGAACAACATGACCAACATCGGAGCCTTCCCGGACATGCGGCTCCTAACCGCGATCCTCGAAGAACTGGTACGTGAGTTGATCCAGGCGGTGGAGGTCATAAGTGGCCATGCACCTAACGATGCTCCTCGTGTCGTCGGTGCGAAGATTGACTATTTGCAGCGGTTGAGGCCGTGGCGCAAAGAGTACAACCTCTAGCAGCACCGCGCGTTTGGGGCACCAGCGTGGGGCACCGCAATTCGGAGTGCCTCTAGAAAGTGCTAAGAAATCAGTAGCTTAGAGGGAGGTAAGCATACTGGCGGAGAGGGAGGGATTCGAACCCCCGATGGGCTTGCACCCATGCCGCATTTCGAGTGCGGTGCATTCGACCACTCTGCCACCTCTCCGCGGTCATGGTCCGCCGTTGCCGGCGCGGCGCACTAGATAACGGCTGGACAGGCAGGTTACAAGGGCCAATCTGCCCCGGCGCCGCAGCTTCTGTCCGCGCTTCCTTCGAGGCTCCGGTGGCCCGCTGCTCGATATTTCCCGGACTGGGCTCAACCCATTCGCAGCTTGCCCGCGGCGCTTGCCTTGACTCAAGCCGAACCTTCGGTTAGGGACAGCGCGCAATCGGCGTGGAGGGATCTTCCGCGCCGCTTGTTTTTTGAATCCGCAGACTGACAAAAAGACGGCCGAACCGCCTGAGGCGGTTCATCAAGGCCGACCGAACAGCGAAAGGCAAAAAATGTTCGCAGTCATCAAAACGGGCGGCAAGCAGTATCGCGTTGTCGCCAACGATCTTCTGAAGATCGAAAAACTCGAAGCCAATGTCGGCGACATCGTCGAGATCGGTAGTGTGCTCGCGCATGGCGAGGGCGAGAACGTCACATTCGGTGCGCCGTTCGTCGATGGTGCGACGGTCACCGCCGAAGTCGTCGAGCAGGGCAAGAACCGTACCGTCATCGCCTTCAAGAAGCGCCGCCGGCAGAATTCACGCCGCAAGATCGGCCATCGCCAGCTTTTGACCACCGTCAGGATCGCCGAGATCCTGCTGGGTGGCGCCAAGCCGGCGAAGAAGGCCGCCGCCAAGACCGAAGCGAAGGCCGAGGTTGCAGCCAAGACCGAGGCGAAGGCTGATGCCGCGCCGAAGGCCGAAGCGAAGGCAGAGGCTGCGCCAAAGAAGGAAGCCAAGGCCGAGGCAGGCGCCGCCGCCGCGCCGTTGTTCAAGGCGCCGAAGGGCGAGCCGGACGATCTGACCGTGATCAAGGGCATCGGCCCGGTCGCCGCCGGGCAGCTCAACGAACAGGGCATCGCCACTTTCGCCCAGATCGCCAAGCTGTCCGACAAGGATGTCGCCAAGATCGACGAGCACATGCCGTTCAGCGCCGACCAGATCAAGGACTGGCGCGAGCAGGCCAAGGAATTGGCGAAGAAGTAGAACGAACCGGCGCAATCGTCGCCGGATCGGACTTGAAACGGAACGCGAACGCGTTCATAAGATCGTTTAGGCGCCTCGCGGCGCATCGGAGTAGTTAGATGGCACACAAGAAAGCTGGCGGATCGTCGCGCAATGGTCGCGACTCCCATTCCAAGCGGCTCGGCGTGAAGAAGTTCGGCGGCGAAGCCGTGATTCCGGGCAACATCATCATTCGTCAGCGTGGCACGACGTGGCATCCCGGCACCAATGTCGGCATTGGCACGGACCACACGCTGTTTGCGCTCGAAGCTGGCGCAGTCACCTTCAACAAAAAAGCCAATGGCCGAACCTACGTATCGGTGAACCCGATGACGAAGGCAGCGGAGTAGCCGGTTCCGCACGAGAACACCGGCACCCATCTCGGGAACCGGTGTCTGGCCAAGCCAGGAAATGGATCAGGGGAGATGGGTTTCCATCTCCCCTTTTTCTTGTGCCTGGAGGACTTTGACATGGTTGCCGAAGCGGAAGACTCAGACGACGAAAGTTACGCGATAGATTGCCCCGTCCTGGTCACCGAGCGGCTGGTCATGCGTGCCCCGCGTGAAAGCGACATCGAGCAATTGGTGGCGCTCGCCGACAACCGCCATGTCGCGGAAATGTTGGCCCGCATGCCGCATCCCTATGGCGAGGCCGAGGCACGCGCCTTCCTCGCCATGACAGCATCGCGCCGAGCGGGAATCGCCTATGCGCTGACGCTGGCTGGCACCGAGACCTTCGTCGGCTGCGCCGGGCTCAACACCACGGATCGCGGGCTGGAGCTCGGGTACTGGATCGGCGAGCCGTACTGGAAACGCGGCTATGCGACTGAGGCAGCGCACGCACTGGTCGACCTTGCCTTCCAGAGAACCACGATCCAGGTGCTGCACGCCTCGACGCGGGTCATCAATCCGGCCTCGCGCCGGGTCATCCACAAATGCGGCTTCCAGTATGCCGGCCAGGGCATGCTGAACTCGATCGTTGCCGGCCAGGTGCCGGTCGAGCGCTACCGCCTTGATCGCAAGACCTGGACCAGCCTCAGGAACTGGGTGCACTTTTGATCGGCGCTGCTCACGCCATCTCGACCCAGACCGGCACGTGGTCGGAGCCGACCGCTTGCCGGTCGACCCACAGGCGGTTTAGCGATTTGGCGAGCGAGGCGCTGGCAAAGACATAGTCGATGCGCTTGTGGCGGCTTGCATCATCCGGCCGCTTGGGGTCGACCCAGGTGATGAGATCGGCGCCGGCAGCGCCGAGGCGCGCGGCGGCATCGACGGCGAGGTCGGCGGTCACCGGCATGCCGAATTCATGGTCAGGCTGGCCGGCGAGTTCGACATATTCCGGCGATCCGGCCAGCATGTTGAAGTCGCCCATGACGACGAAGGCTTCGGGATAAGGCAGGTCCGGCAAGCCGATCTCGGCGACGCCGGAGAGCCCACCGCCCTCAAGCGGGTAGTTCAACAGGCGTTGGCGCAGAAAGCGGATCTGGCTCAGCCGTTCAACGGGGCTGCGGTGGTCGAGATGGGTGGAATAGAAGCGGATGAAACCAAGCGGCGTTTCGATCAGCGCCTCCAGTGCGCCGCGCTGGAAGTTCATCGCTTCGAAACTGCGGCTGCGCGGCAAAAGGAGATTGCGCGACAGATGGATCGGCGTTCTCGACAGCACCATGTTGCCGAGCTGGAAGGTGGTCGTGATGGCTCGGCCGTTCTCCAGACGCGAGCCGGCGTCGGCCTCGAAATTGCTGCCGTAGACGGCAAAATAGTCGGGCAGTGCCTCGCCGAGCTCGGCCACCATGTCGCGGCCGCCATTGTTGGGATTGGCGCGGGTGACCTCCTGCAGCGCGATCACGTCGGCGCCGCGCACGGCATCGGCGATGCGGCCGGCATCATAGCGGCCGTCGAGACCGATGCCGTAGTGGATGTTGTAGGTTACCAGCTTCATTGCGACTCCGGCCATGTTCATAAACAGCCCTCGCCCTTCGCCCTGCCTTGGTTTAGAGCAGTGCCGAAGGTTTAGAGCAATGCCGCAAGGCCACTAGCAGAAACTCAGCAATCCGATGAAATTTCTCGATCAAGCCAAAGTCTACATCCGCTCCGGCGACGGCGGCGCCGGTTCGGTGTCGTTCCGGCGCGAAAAGTTCATCGAGTTCGGCGGTCCGGACGGCGGCGACGGCGGCCGCGGCGGTGATGTCTGGGTGGAGGCGGTCAATGGACTGAACACGCTGATCGACTATCGCTATCAACAGCATTTCAAGGCCAAGACCGGGACGCACGGCATGGGCCGCGACATGACCGGCGCCAAGGGTGCCGACGTGACGCTGAAAGTGCCGGCCGGCACGCAGGTCTTTGCCGAGGATAACGAGACGCTGATCTGCGATCTGACCGTCGTTGGCCAGCGCTTCCTTTTGGCCAAGGGCGGCAATGGCGGCTTCGGCAACCAGCATTTCAAGACCTCGACCAACCAGGCCCCGCGCCGCGCCAATCCCGGCCAGCCGGGCGAAGAGCTCAACATCTGGCTCAGGCTCAAGCTGATCGCCGATGCCGGCCTGGTCGGGCTGCCCAATGCCGGCAAGTCGACCTTTCTGGCGGCGGTCACCGCGGCCAAGCCGAAGATCGCCGATTATCCCTTCACCACGCTGCATCCCGGCCTTGGCGTGGCCCGCATTGACGGTCGCGAATTCGTCATTGCCGATATTCCGGGCCTGATCGAAGGCGCGCATGAAGGTGTCGGCATCGGCGACCGCTTCCTTGGCCATGTCGAGCGCACGCGTGTCCTTCTACATCTTGTCTCGGCGCAGGAAGAAAATCCGGCCGATGCCTACAAGACCGTGCGTGCCGAGCTCGAAGCCTACGGCAATGGGCTGACCGACAAGGTCGAAATCGTCGCGCTTTCCCAGGTCGACATACTCGATGCCGACGCACGCAAGAAGAAGGCCGCCTCGCTGAAACGCGCGGCCCGCCGCGCGCCGATGCTGCTTTCGGCAGTCACCGGCGAAGGCGTCGAAGCAGTGTTGCGCGCGCTGATGGCTGTGGTGGCGGAGGCGCGCGAAGCTGTCGCTGCGCCGGTCGAGACGCGCTGGAACACATAGCCATGGCCGCGCAATCGCTGAAAAATTATCGGCGCATTGCCGTCAAGATCGGCTCGGCGCTGCTTGTCGACCGCACGACGGGCCTGAAGCGCGACTGGCTGGCCTCGCTTGCCGGCGACATCGCCGTGCTGGCCAATAGCGGCGCCGAAATTCTCGTCGTGTCTTCCGGGGCGATTGCACTCGGCCGCACCATCCTCGGCCTCGGCAAGCGGGCGCTGAAGCTCGAGGAGAGCCAGGCTGCTGCTGCCGTCGGGCAGATCGCCTTGGCCGGCGCCTGGTCGGATGCGCTCGGCAAGAATGGCTTGAAATCGGGCCAGATCCTGCTGACGCTCGGCGACACCGAAGAGCGCCGCCGCTATCTCAACGCGCGGGCGACGATCTCGACACTGCTCAAGATGAAGGCGCTACCGGTCATCAACGAGAACGATACGGTGGCCACCTCCGAAATCCGCTATGGCGACAACGACCGGCTGGCGGCGCGTGTCGCCACCATGATGGGCGCCGATCTTTTGGTGCTGCTTTCCGACATTGACGGGCTCTACACGGCGCCGCCGGCGCGCGACCCGCAAGCCCGGTTCATTCCGGTCGTCGACCGCATCACCCCCGACATCGAAGCGATGGCGGGTGCCGCCGCTTCGGAATTGTCGCGCGGCGGCATGCGCACCAAGCTCGACGCCGGCAAGATCGCGACCGCCGCCGGCACCGCCATGATCATCACATCAGGCACGCGGCTGTCGCCGTTGCTGGCAATCGAGCGCGGCGAGCGCGCCACCTTCTTCCGGCCGAGCGCCAATCCGGTCAAGGGCTACAAGACCTGGATCGCCGGGCAGCTCGAACCGGCGGGACGGCTGACCGTCGATGCCGGCGCCATCGGCGCGCTGCTCTCCGGCAAGTCGCTGCTGCCGGCCGGCGTCAAACTGGTCAGCGGCAATTTTGCGCGTGGCGACACGGTGGCGATCTTGTCGCCCGAGGGCCGCGAGATAGCGCGCGGGCTGGTTGCCTATGATGCCGCCGATGCCGTAAGGATCGCTGGCCTGAAGACGACCGAGATCGAAACCGTGCTCGGCTACGAGGCGCGTTCGGCGATGATCCACCGCGATGACCTTGTGGTGAGCGGCGCGACCGACTGAGAAAGGGCTCCATGCACGCTACTTGCGGGGTTCAGGCGGCCATTTAGGCGGGTTGCGGTATCTTTCCTCAACGTCGCGTTTAGTTCTCAGCAACTCGCTGCAGCCTCCCAGTTCTGCTTCGATCCCAGCCTTGGCTCGTCGATCCACCTCGATTTGGGAAATGTCCTTGTCGTCCCCGGCGACGACATCGCGAATAAGCCCGTCGGTCGTTGTTATTTTCGCACTTGTATCCTCCTTCGTCCTTTTTTCTATTTCCGCTTCAAGCCGAGCCCGCGGCCCACATCCATGGAGCTCCTCGACAACGACGGCAATCCGAGAGGGCGGTGTCGCCGGTGCGCCGCAGTAGCGTTCAGCAAAAGCAAGTTGCACCATCAAGCTGTACGCAATCAAAGCCATCCCGTCGGGGCTCTCGCCAGGCTCGAACTTGTCGTCGCAGTAGTCGGCGGCGTGAAGGCCTGTCGGCAGGAGCATCGCGCCGACAGCAACGAGAATTATGAAGCTCTTCATTCTACTCCCCCAGATTTGCGGCCATTGCCGCGAAGGCCGGCCGCGTGTAAATCCACCAAGCTTCACCGGAGCGGTCAGATGCTGAACAAACACAAAGGCGAAGATGTAGCCAGTTTGATGGCACGGACGGGCCGTAAGGCCCGCGCCGCCGCCCGACCGCTGGCCATCGCCACCACCGCCGCCAAGAATGCGGCGCTTCTCGCCATGGCCGACGCGGTCGTTTCCCGTGAGCAGGACATTCTTGACGCCAATGCCATCGATGTCTCGAATGGCCACGAGTCCGGGCTTTCCGGCTCGTCCATGGACCGGCTGAAGCTGGATCCGGCGCGCATCCGCGCAATGGCCGACGGTATTCGCGAAATCGCCGCACTCGGCGATCCGGTTGGGGATGTCATCGCGGCTTGGGACCGGCCGAACGGCCTGCATATCGAACGGGTGCGCACGCCGCTCGGCGTCGTCGGCGTCATTTACGAGAGCCGGCCGAACGTTACCGCGGATGCTGGCGCGCTGTGCCTCAAGGCGGGCAATCCAGTAATCCTGCGCGGCGGCTCGGATTCACTCAATTCTTCCGCCGCGATCCACGCTTGCCTGGTCGAAGGGCTGGAGGCAGCCGGGCTGCCGCAAGATGCCATTCAGCTTGTGCCGACCACCGACCGCGCCGCCGTCGGCGAAATGCTGAAAGGGCTTTCCGGCAATCTCGAGGTCATCATTCCGCGCGGCGGGCGCAGTCTGGTCGAGCGTGTGCAGAACGAGGCGCGGGTGCCGGTCTTCGCGCATCTCGAAGGCATCTGCCATGTCTATGTCGACCGCTCAGCCGATCTCGGCATGGCGGTCAAGATCGCCGTCAACGCCAAGATGCGGCGCACCGGGGTGTGCGGTGCCGCCGAGACGCTGCTGGTCGACCGTGCCGTCGCGTCGACGCATCTGGTGCCGATCCTCGAGGCACTGCGGGCGGCAGGGTGCGAGATCCACGCCGATGCCGAGGTGCTGAAACATTACGCCGATGCCCGGCCCGCGACCGACGCCGACTGGGTGACCGAGTATCTCGACGCGATCATCGCGGTGAAGCTGGTCGACGGGATTGGCGGCGCCATCGAGCATATCGAGAATTTCTCCTCGCATCACACCGAGGCGATCATCGCCGAGGACGCCACAGCGGTCGACCGGTTCTTCAACGAGATCGATTCGGCGATCCTTCTGCACAACGCCTCGACCCAGTTTGCCGATGGCGGCGAGTTCGGCATGGGCGCCGAGATCGGCATCGCCACCGGCAAGATGCATGCACGCGGGCCGGTCGGCGTCGAGCAGCTGACCTCGTTCAAATACCGCGTACGCGGGTCGGGACAGGTGAGGCCTTGAGCGCCGGTCTTACCCTCCCCCTTGTGGGGAGGGTGGCGAGCATCGCGAGCCGGGTGGGGGTGCGACGCTGAACTCTGCAACACCCCCACCCCCCACCGCTTCGCGGCACGCACCCGCCCCGGGCGGGGGGGGGGAGGGGGGCTCGCGGGGGGGGTGGGGTGGGGCCGCGACGCTGAACTCTGCAACACCCCCACCCCGCTCCGCTTCGCGGATCGACCCTCCCCACAAGGGGGAGGGTAAGGAATCCGTATCCTCCCACTATCTGCACATGCCGCATGCCGGGAAAGGCGTGGCGGTCGGGCTGTTCGGTGGTTCATTCAACCCGCCGCATGCCGGCCACGCGCTGGTCGCCGAGATCGCGCTCAGACGCCTTGCGCTCGACCAGTTGTGGTGGATGGTGACGCCCGGCAATCCGCTCAAGAATGCCGGAGACCTGGCGCCGCTGGCCGAGCGGCTGCAGCTATCCGAAAAGATCGCCAAGAACCCGAAGATCAAGGTCACCGCCTTCGAGGCGGCCCACCGCGTCCGCTTCACCGCCGACACGCTGGCGCTGGTCAAGGCGCGTAACCCCGGCGTCGATTTTGTCTGGATCATGGGCGCCGACTCGCTTCGCGACTTCCACCGCTGGCAGCGCTGGCGCCGCATCGTGATGACGTTCCCGATCGCGGTGGTCGACCGGCCAGGCGCGACGCTGTCGTTCCTGTCGTCGGTGGTCGCCAAAACCTTCGACTATGCCCGCGTCGACGAAGGCGACGCACCGCGGCTCGCCCGCATGACGGCGCCGGCCTGGACCTTCATCCACGGCCCGCGTTCGTCGCTGTCGTCGAGCGCGATCCGCAAGGTGGCAAAGGGCTGAACCGGCGCGGAAGGCAAGTCCCGGTGATGTCGCTTTTGCGGCTGCCTTGACCTGCTTGATGGGCGATCCTCGGTCATGACGATTCTCGAGCGCGACCAGGACAAGAACGGTCTAGGGCAGCCGGCGCCGTCGATCGCCATTGCCAGCATCCTTTTGTCGATGGCGCTGATCGCCGTCGGCAATGGGCTGATGTTCGCCTATATCCCAGTCCGGCTCGGCGCCGAGGGCTTCGATCCGACATGGGCGGGGCTGATCGTCACCGGTCTTTCGGCCGGCGGCCTTGCCGGCTGTATCCTGACCGGGCCGCTGGTGCGGCGCGTCGGTCATGCCCGCGCATTCATGGTGCTGTCGGCGCTGATCGTGCTATCCAACGCCGCCGTAGGCGCCGGGCCGCATCCATTGCCGTGGATCGCTGCACGGGCGCTCTACGGCTTTGCCATTTGCGGACTATTCATCGTCGCGCAGAGCTGGCTGAACGATGTCATCGACAACGCCATCCGCGGCCGGGTCATGGCTACCTTCTACGTTGCCTATGTCGCCGGCCTCGGCGTCGGCTATTCGACGCTGGCGTTGGTCGATATCCGCGCGGCCGACGCGCCGCTGATCGGCATCGTCTTCACCGCGCTGTCGATCCTCCCCGTCGGGCTGACGCGGCTTGCGCAGCCACCGTCGCCGCAAGCAGCGTCCGTGGCGCTCGGCCGGGCCTGGCGGATTTCGCCGGTCGGCGTTGCCGGCATGCTTGCCGTCGGCGGCCTGTCGATGACGATTTCGGGTTTTGTGCCAATCCATGCCACGGCCAAGGGCTACAGCCAGGCCGACGTCGCATTGCTGCTTTCGGCGATGCCGGTCGGCACGCTGATCCTGCAGATTCCGCTCGGCTGGATTTCCGACCGCACCGACCGGCGCTTTGTGCTGATCGCAGCGTCGGCACTTGCCGCAGCGGCAGGCCTGTTTGCCTTGGGTTTCGACGGCGGCGCGCTGGCGGCGCTGCTCGTCATCTACGTGGTCTGGGACGGCGCCTCGGAATCGATCTATTCGCTGGCCAGCGCCCATGCCGGCGACCGCGCCGGCAAGGACGATATGGTGGCGCTGTCGAGCTCGCTTTTGTTTGCCTGGTCGTTGTCCGGCTTCGTCGTGCCCGGCATTGTGACCGGGCTTTCCGCCATCTACGGCACGCAGACCTTCATTTATGTGGCGATCGTCATTGCCGCCGCCTATTGCCTGTTCGTTCTCTGGCGCGTCGTCATGGTGCGGCCCGTGCCCGCCACCGAGACCGGCAGTTTCGCGCCGATGACGGCGCAGGCGCCGTTGCCTGTCGATCTCGCCTTCGCGCCCGAAGATCAGCGCGGGCGCGGAGAGCTTTGAGGGGCATCCTGCCAGCTGGCTGCAACGCTCTATTGCTGCGTGGCTGAGGCCTCCGGCTGCGGCGCTTGCGGCGCCGGCGCCGGAATTGAAAGACCTTCGGCATCGAAGGCCTGCTTGACCCCTTTGGTGAGGTCGATCTGGGCGGCGAAGAAATCGGCAGCCGCCGTCCAGTAGCGTAAGGTGATGGCGACGTTGCTGTCGCCGACAGTCGCGACAAAGGCGATCGGCGCCGGCTGCCGCCTGACGCGCCTTTCGGCGGCGGCGACGCCGAGCATGGTCTTTTGCGCGAAATCGATGTCGTTCCACGAGCCGATGCTGAGCGTGATGTCGCCGCGACGCACACCGTTGCGGGTGAAGTTGCGGACCGGCTGGTTCCATAGGGTCGAGTTGGGCGCAAGCACGTAGACGCCTTCGACCGTCCTCAGCGTGGTAGCGAATAGCCCGATCTCCTCGACGGTGCCGGATATGGCGCCGACCTCGACATATTCGCCGATGCGGAACGGCCGCAGCGCCAGGAGCATGATGCCGGCGGCAATGTTCTGCAGCGTGCCTTGCAGCGCCAGGCCGATGGCCAGGCCGGCGGCACCGATGGCGGCAATGATCGAAGCCGTCTGCACGCCGAACTGGCCGAGAACCATGATCACGACAAGCCCCAGAATGGCGTAGCGGACGACCTGCGAGAAGAAATGGCGGAGCGTTTCGTCGAAGCCGCTGATATGGCCGAGGCCGGCATAGATCGAACGCTCGGCGAGGCCGGCGACGATGTAGCCGATGACCAGCAGGATGACGGCGCCGACCGCCGAAAGCGAGTAGGAGACGATCAGCGTACTTAGTTGCGCAAGGCCGGATTGCACGGTGAGGAGGGCGTTCTGGGGATCGATCGGCATGTCGGGGATTCCGGTTCATGGATGAGCCGACAACCGCTGCGGGGCGAGGCGGTTCCGATTTCTCGCCTGGAAAAGCCGCAATGCGGCACGACATTCGGCCGTTACGAGATGTCGGTTTGCGAGCGCCGTCTTGAAACTGCAACGCAACTCTGCCTATCTAAGCAGTGTCACCTGATTTTAGGGGTGATTTGGTTGTTCTTGCTGCGAAAGGAAATACACTGAGAACAGCACTGCGGAAGAAGGCCGACATCGTGCCTTCGCCGGCCGGGATCAGCGTAAACGACGCCGTGTCCCGCGCCATCAAGACAGTCCTTGCCAGTCTGGAAGACTCCAAGGCCGAAAATATCGTCTCAATCGACATTCAGGGAAAATCGAGCCTCGGCGACTACATGGTCGTCGCGTCGGGCCGATCGCACCGTCATGTCTCGGCTGTCGCCGATCATCTCCTCAAGGCGCTGAAGGATGCCGGGCTCGGCACTGCGCGCGTCGAGGGGCTGGCTGGCGCCGACTGGGTCCTGATCGATTCGGGCGACATCATCGTCCATGTCTTCCGTCCCGAGGTCCGCGACTTCTACAATCTCGAAAAGATGTGGCAGGCGCCGGATCTCGAGGAAGACACCCTCCACTGAGCCGTATTTGTCTTGATGCATGTCGTTGTCCGACATGCATCAGCGGCTCTTCGAGACAGGGATGAAGATTACCGTTCATGCCGTGGGCCGAATGAAAGCCGGCCCCGAGAAGCAGTTGGCCGATCGCTATTTCGAGCGCTTCGCCAAAAGCGGCCCTGCTGTAGGCCTCGAATTCGCCGGGATCGCCGAGATTGCCGAAGGCCGGGCGCAGACGGCCAATGAGCGCCGGCGCGAGGAAGGCCAGAAGCTGCAGACGCACTTGCAGCCCGGCACGGCGCTGATGCTGCTGGATGAGCGCGGCAAGAACCTTTCCTCCGAGGATTTCGCCGGCCGCATAAGCTTCCTGCGCGATGGCGGGCGCAAGGCGCTGGTGATTGCCATTGGCGGCGCCGACGGCCATGACCAGTCGCTGCGCGACCTGGCTGATCTGACGGTGTCGCTCGGCGCGCTGACCTGGCCGCATCAGCTGGTCCGCGTGATGCTGGGCGAGCAGCTTTACAGGGCGGCCACAATCCTTTCCGGCCATCCCTACCATCGTTCATGAAGCCGGCTCGATCAGCGAATTGACGCCAGCCGCCCGGATTTTTGCCCCAATGCTCACAGAGGTTTGCGGATGGCGGCCGGGGCTCGAACATGGTTGATGGTTCGTTAACGAAGCCGCGCATAGAGTTGGGCTTCAATGTCTGAAGACTGGAAATCACGAACGGGCTCTTGGCGCGCGCGCTACGGCATCGCCGTCGCGGCGATCGTGCTTTCGCTCGGGGTCGCGCGGGCCGAGAACACGCTCGACCTGGCGCCCGACCCGGACCAGAGCCGCGCCGAATACGAAAAGGTGTCGAAAGAGATCACGCTGTCGTCCGATCGGCTGGCCAAGCTCGCCGCCGACATAGCGGCGGTCAAGAAGGACCACGCCTCGATCACGGCGGCGCTGATCCAGTCGGCGATGACCGAGCAGAAGCTCGGCCAAGACATCGAGGATATCGGCGGCAAGCTGGAAGGGCTGAAGGCCGAGGAGCAGAAGATCCGCGCCTCACTGGCCGCTAGACGCAACGTTCTGGCCGAAGTGCTCGGCGCGCTGCAGCGCATGGGGCTCAATCCGCCGCCTGCGATCCTGGTCAAGCCCGAGGATGCATTGTCGTCGGTGCGCAGCGCCATCCTGCTCGGTGCCGTGGTGCCGGAACTGCGACAGCAGACTGACATATTGCTGGCCGATCTCAAAGAGCAGTCGCGGGTGACGGCCTCGATCGAGGCCGAGCGGGCGCGGCTGACGTCAGCGGTCGGCGAACAGGCGGCGGAAAAAAAGCGGCTCAGCATGCTACTCGAAGCCAAGCAGAAGCTCGCCGCCGATACGGAAACCGCGTTGGCCGCCGAAAAGCAGCGGTCCGCGACGCTGGCGGCCAAGGCCGGCAGCCTGAAAGAGCTGATCGCATCGCTGGAGGCCGACAGGGCCCGCAAGGCGGCGGATGCGGCCAAGGCCGCCGAGCAAAAAACGGCGGACGCCGACAAGGGCCCGGCATCGGCCCCGGCGGCGCCGACGGAATTGGCCTCGCTGCCGGTGCCGGAGAGCAACAGGCTCACCGCTGCCGCACCGTTTTCCGCGCTTCAAGGGCAGATCGCGCTGCCGGTCACCGGCAGGATCAAGCGGCGCTTCGGTGCCGACGACGGTAACGGCGCGGTGATGCTCGGTGACATGGTTGCGACACAATCGGGAGCCATCGTCACAGCGCCGGCGGATGGAAATGTGCTTTATGCGGGGCCTTTCCGCTCTTACGGTCAACTCTTGATCCTGAATGCGGGTGACGGCTATCATGTCGTCCTGGCGGGGATGAGCAGAATCAGCGTCGCGTCTGGCCAGTCGGTGCTCGCAGGAGAACCGGTCGGCGCGATGGGAGAGGCCCGGGTGGCGAGCACCTCGGCATCGAAGAATGGAAATGCCACACCGGAGCTCTATGTCGAGTTCCGCAAGGATGGAAAACCCGTCGATCCGGCCCCATGGTGGGCGGACCGTTTTTCTGGAAGGACGTGAATGATGCGGAAACTGTCGCTTCTGTTTGCCGGTGCGCTGATGGGTGCATCGGCGATGAGCCTGGTCTATGGCGCGCCCGGCTCGACGGCGAAGGCTGCGGGCTCCGAGACCTACAAGCAATTGGCGATCTTCGGCGACATCTTCGAACGGGTGCGGGCGAATTATGTGACGCCGCCCGACGACAAATCGCTGGTCGAAAATGCCATTAACGGCATGCTGTCCTCGCTCGACCCGCACTCCTCCTACATGAATGCCGAAGAAGCGCAGGACATGCGCGTGCAGACCAAGGGCGAATTCGGCGGCCTCGGCATCGAGGTCACCATGGAGAACGACCTGGTCAAGGTGATCACGCCGATCGACGATACGCCTGCCGCCAAGGCTGGTGTGCTCGCCGGCGACTATATCGCCAAGATTGACGGCGAGGAGGTTCGCGGCCTGACCCTCAACGACGCCGTCGAGAAGATGCGCGGGCTGGTCAACACGCCGATCAAGCTCACAATCCTGCGCCAGGGCGCCGACAAGCCGATCGAACTGACGGTCGTGCGCGACATCATCAAGGTGAAGGCGGTCAAGTTCCGGGTCGAGAACGACATCGGCTACATGAAGATCACCTCCTTTACCGAAAAGACCTATGACGACCTCGAGAATGCCATCGACACCATCAAGAAGCAGGTGCCGAACGACAAGCTCAAGGGTTACGTGCTCGATCTGCGTCTCAACCCAGGCGGTTTGCTCGACCAGGCGGTGAGCGTGTCGGATGCCTTCCTCGACCGTGGCGAGATCGTCTCGACGCGCGGCCGCGATCCGAAGGACGTCACCCGCTTCGACGCGCGGTCCGGCGACGACATCGGCGGCAAGCCGCTGATCGTGCTCGTCAATGGCGGCTCGGCCAGTGCATCGGAAATCGTCGCCGGTGCGCTGCAGGATCTGCGCCGCGCCACGGTGGTCGGCACGCAGTCCTTCGGCAAAGGTTCGGTGCAGACCATCATCCCGCTCGGCGAGAACGGGGCGCTGCGGTTGACGACGGCGCTCTATTACACGCCGTCCGGCAAGTCGATCCAGGGCAAGGGCATCACGCCCGACATCAAGGTCGACCAGCCACTGCCGGCGGAACTGCAGGGCAGGGATCTGACGCGCGGCGAATCGGACCTCAAGGGCCATATCAAGGGCGCCGACGAAGGCACGACCGGTTCGGGCTCAGCCGCCTATGTGCCGCCGGAGCCGAAGGACGATTTGCAGCTCATCTATGCCGAGCAGCTGCTGCGCGGCCAGAAGACCGATCCGGCGTTCCCGCCGAATCCGCAAAAGGCCGTGTTGAACCAGTAAGGGCGGGCAAGCCGGGGCCAAACAGGTCTGGCTGCCTGAGCGAAGCGATGCGATGCTGCCGGGGCCGCGAGGCTCCGGCAGTTTGATTCGGGGCCGCGGCCGGGATGCTGCGCACCTCGATGAAATGGGGGCGGGCCGATATTTGGATTTGCGCCTTCGGAAAAGGTTTCTTTCGGAGACGCGCGCCGGGGGTGCGGGGCTTGGCTGATATCGGCAAGGACATAGAACGACCTCTCGGACAGGCGATCCGGCCGCCGCGCGCAGGCAGCGGGATCAGCGCCGGTGCGGTCGTGGCCGCGCTTGTCGTGCTGGCCGTGGTCGGCGTTTCCGGCGCGATCGCCTTGCGCGACAAGCCGTTTCGGAAGCTGCAAGAAGCCGCCGTTTCGACGCCGAAGATGCCGGCAGCGGCGGATACCGCCGCGGCGCCGGCCAACGCGACGCCCGAAATGGAAGCGCCAAGCAACGCAAGCGAACAGAAGACAGGCGGGCAGAAGACAAGCGAACAGAAGACGGGCGAACAGAAGACGGGCGGTCCGCAGATCATCCATGTACAGACCGAGGAGGGTGACGGTCCACCCAAGGCCATCGTCATCAGCGACCCTTCGACAATCGGCCAGAACCTCAGGATCGCGCACATTCCCGACAAGGCGCTGATCGAGGCCAGCGAGACCGGTCCGCTGCCGATCCGCGCCGACGACGGCCGGCGCCCGTTCGACGTCTATGCGCGGCCGTGGTCCGGCGCACGCGGTGCACGCGTGGCGCTCGTTATCGGCGGGCTTGCAGTGTCCCAGACCGGCACGCAGGCAGCCATCTCCAAGCTGCCGGCGGAGGTCACGCTGGCCTTCGCGCCGCATGGCAACAGTATCGGCCGCTGGATGCAGGCGGCGCGGCAGAGCGGCCATGAGATCATCATGCAGGTGCCGCTCGAGCCGTTCGATTATCCGAACGTCAATCCCGGCCGCAACACGCTGACCGTGGCAGCGGCGCCGGACGAGAATTTGAAGAATTTACGCTGGGTGCTGTCGCGAACGACCAACTACACCGGCGTCATGAACTATATGGGCGCCCGCTTTTCGGCCGACGCGACGGCGATGGGGCCGTTGATGGCCGAGCTTGGCAAGCGTGGTCTTGCTTATGTCGACGACGGTTCGTCGGCGCGCAGCCTGGCACCCGAATTGGCGCTGAAGGACGGCGTGCCGTTCGTTGGCGGCGACACGGCGATCGACGCGGTGCAGGACCGCGGCGCCATATTGAAGAAACTGGATGGGCTGGAAGCGACGGCGCGAGCGAAAGGGTTTGCCGTCGGCGTCGGCTCGGCCTTCGACCTGACGGTCGATACCGTGTCGTCCTGGGTGACCGAGGCCAAGAAGCGCGGCATCGAGATCGTGCCGATTTCGGCGGTCGCCATAGACCCGGAAAAAGGCTGACATGGCAAAGAACAAGCTCGTTGACCCGGAAACACTGCCTTACCGGCCCTGTGTAGGAGTGATGGTCCTCAATGGCGCCGGCCTGGTCTGGGTTGGTCATCGCATTGCCGAGCCGGACAGCGAATTCGCTGGAACGACGCAGCTCTGGCAGATGCCACAGGGCGGCATCGACGATGACGAGGAGCCGCTGCCTGCCGCGGAGCGCGAACTCTACGAAGAGACCGGCATGCGCTCGGTGTCGCTGCTGGCCGAGGCGCCGCACTGGATCAAGTACGACCTGCCGGCCCATCTGGTCGGCATCGCCTTCAAGGGACGATATCGCGGCCAGACGCAGAAATGGTTTGCCTTCCGCTTCCACGGTGACGAAAGCGAGATCGAGATCAATCCGCCGCCGGGTGGCCACAAGGCCGAGTTCGACCGGTGGGCGTGGCGGCCGATGCTGGAATTGCCCGGCCTGATCGTGCCGTTCAAGCGCAAGGTCTATGAAGGCGTGGTGGCAGCGTTCCAGCATCTGGTGGCGTAGCCGCCGGCCTTCCGCTAAAACAGGTCGGCATGAACGATATCTCCAGCAAATCTCTTCCGCAGACCGTCTCTCTTCCGCAGACCGGCGCCCCGAGTGAGCTGATCAGCGAAGCGGCGGCGGGGGCGATCCTGACCATCGATCTCGGCGCCGTCCGTGAGAATTACCGGCGGCTGAAGGCGCGGCTGGCCGGCGTCAGCTGTGCAGGAGTGGTCAAGGCCGACGGTTACGGGATTGGCGCGGCGCCGGTGGCCGCGGCACTGATGGCTGAAGGCTGCGCCATGTTCTTTGTCGCGCATTTGACCGGAGGCATCTTGCTGCGCAAGGCGCTCGGCTCAAGCCCGGCCATCTACGTGCTGAACGGCATTCCGCCGGGCGCCGAAAGGGAGGCGGTTGCGGCGGGGCTTTGCACCGTCGTCAACAGCATCAGCCAGGTCGCGGCATGGCGTGAGGCGGCGGCGCGTGTGGGCCGTAAATTGCCGGCCGCCATCCAGGTCGACAGCGGCATGTCGCGGCTCGGCATGACACCGTCCGAGGTGAAAGCTGTCGCGCAGGATCCGCAGGCTTTCGACGGTGTCGAACTGACCTTCGTGATGAGCCATCTCGCCTGCGCCGACGAACCCGAGCAACCGGCCAACGAGCAGCAGCGGCTGGAATTCGAACGGCTGCGCAGGATGCTGCCGGAGGCGCCGGCTTCGCTTGCCAACTCATCAGGCATTTTTCTCGGACAGCGCTATCACTACGATCTCGCTCGTCCCGGTGCCGCTCTCTATGGCATCAATCCGACGCCGGCGAAGGAAAACCCGATGCTGCCGGTGGTGCGATTGCAGGCCAAGGTCATCCAGACGCGGATGCTGGAGGCCGGCGCCGGTGTCGGCTACGGTCACACTTTCCGCGCCAAAACTCCGCTTGTCGCGGCGACGATTTCGCTCGGCTATGGCGATGGCTGGCATCGACGCGCCGCCTCCGCCGCCTGGTTCGAAAATGTGCGGCTGCCCTTCGTCGGCCGGGTTTCGATGGATTCGATCATCCTCGACATTTCCGCACTGCCGCCCGGCAGGCTGGAGGCCGGCGACCTCGTTGAACTGATCGGGCCGTCATCGCAGACGGTGGACCAGGTAGCCGGCCATGCCGGCACCATCGGCTATGAGGTCCTGACCAGCCTCGGCCACCGCTTCCATCGGCGCTATGTGAATGGATAGAGACGCAAGCTGCTTGCTCTTTATGCGTGTCGTTTCCCAACAAGCATCGGGCACTTGGCTGGGGCACTAAAATCCGGCAGACAGAAGGCGGCAATAACCCCGGTCTCGAACCCTGACGAGACGTCTTTGCGGAGAACCAAGCGATGAAGATCTTCGTGCTGGGCGGCGGCGTGATCGGGGTTACCACCGCCTACTTTCTTGCCGAGGCCGGCCATCAGGTGACGGTGATCGATCGCCAGAAAGGCCCGGCGCTGGAAACCAGCTTTGCCAATGCCGGCGAGATCTCGCCCGGCTATGCCTCGCCCTGGGCCGGGCCTGGCGTTCCGCTGAAGGCCATCAAATGGCTTTTGATGAAGCACGGTCCGCTGGTGGTACGGCCGGCGCTCGATCCGCATATGTGGATATGGCTGGTCAAGATGCTGCGCAATTGCACGACGCAGCGCTATGCGCTGAACAAGGCGCGCATGGTGCCGCTGGCCGAGTACAGCCGCGACGCGCTGAAGGCGCTGCGCGAGGCCGCCGGCATCGCCTATGACGAGCGCGCCAAGGGCACGCTGCAGCTTTTCCGAACGCAAAAGCAGCTCGATGGCGTCGGCGGCGATGTCGAGGTGCTGAAGACCTATGGCGTCCCCTACGAGATACTCGACCCCGACGGCTGCATTGCGGCCGAGCCCGCGCTGGCTGGCGTGCGCGAAAAAATCGTCGGTGGCCTGCGGTTGCCCGGCGATGAAACCGGCGACTGCAAGATGTTCACCGACAGGCTTGCCGAGCTTTGCGTGGCACGCGGCGTCACCTTCGAATACGACACAGAGATACGGCGTGTCGTCAAGAAGCGCGATCGCATCACCAACATCAGCACCAGCAAGGGCTGGATGGTCGCGGATGCCTATGTGATGGCGATGGGCAGCTATTCGGCGCGGTTCATGCGCATGCTGAAGCGGCCCATCCCGGTTTACCCGGTCAAGGGCTATTCGATCACCCTGCCGGTCAAGGACGCCACCGCCGCACCTGTATCGACGGTGATGGACGAGAGCTACAAAGTGGCGATCACCCGGCTCGGCGATCGTATCCGGGTCGGCGGTACGGCGGAGATTTCCGGCTTCGACATGCGGCTGCACGAATCGCGGCGCCATACGCTCGAACATTCGGTCGGCGACCTTTTCCCGGGCAGCGGCGACATGCGGTCGGCGACCTTCTGGTGCGGGCTGCGGCCGATGACGCCGGACGGGCCGCCGCTGATCGGCCGCACCGATTTCTCCAACCTCTATCTCAACACCGGCCACGGCACACTCGGCTGGACCATGGCCTGCGGCTCGGCCAAGGTTCTGGCCGACATCATCTCCAGCCGGGTGCCTGACATCAACATCAGCAATCTCGGGCCGGAACGATACGCTAAGTAAGGTCGGCCCAGCAGCCGACACGGCGTCACACGAACAATTCCCGGTCCCGTTCAACGGCCTTGGTGATGAAGCTCGCGACGATCTGGACGCGGCGCAGCGGCCTGACCGATTCATGATAGACCAACCAGTAAGCGCGGCGGATGGGTGCGACGATATCGAGAGGCACCAGCTCCGGCATCGAGCGGGCAACGAAGGTGTGCAGGATGCCGATGCCGGCGCCGGAACGCACCGCTTCGGCCTGACCGAGCGCGGAGGAAATGGCGAAGCTGGTGCGCCAGTCGGCGCTGAATTCGGCCGCGTAGTCAAGCGAGGGACTGACGATCAGATCCGGGACGTAGCCAATCAGCGTGTGCTGGCCTAGCGCGGCGGCGGTTCCGGGCAGCCCATGCGTGTCGGCATAGGCCCGGGACGAGAACAGGCCGAGCGTGTAGTCGACCAGCTTTCCCGCTACCAAGCGGCCTTCCGTCGGCCGCTCGACGGTGATGGCAATGTCGGCCTCACGCCGGGACAAAGAGAAGGAGCGCGGCACCGGCACCAGCTGGATGGTGAGCTCACGGTGCAGAGCGGTCAGCGCGCCGAGGCGCCTGGCCAGGAAGGCCACACCGAAGCCATCCGGCGCACCGATCCGCACGGTGCCCGAGACGTCGTCGCCTTCGCCTGCCACGGTCGAGCGCGCCGCGATCATGTCGCCCTCCATGCGTTCGGCGATTTCGAGGAAACGCTCGCCTGCCGGCGTCAGCTCGCTGCCGGTGGTAAGCCGGCGAAACAGTTTTGTCCTGAGCGCATCTTCGAGGGCGGCGATGCGGCGCGACACGGTCGCGTGGTTGAGCTCCAACCGTCTGGCGGCGCCGAGGATCTGGCCGGCGCGCGCCACGGCAAGGAAGATGCGGGCGTCATCCCAGTTCATGGGAGATGTCCGGCAGGACAGAGGGGGGCGCGAAGGAGCTCAACTTAAACAATCCAAGCTGTACCGGCATATCCCTATCATTTGCGTGATTTAATGCACAGATATAAACCGATGTCTATTTTCCGCACAACGGTTGCGTTTTCGCTCGCGTTGCCATCGCTCACGCAAAGGCGGACAATGCCTCATCACGAACCAGGGAGAGAAATCATGATCGAATACGGTCATTTCATTGGCGGCAAGCGCGTCGCTGGGACCAGCGGCCGCAAGCAAAACATCATGCAGCCGATGGACGGCACAGTGCGTGGCACGGTGGCGTTGGCTTCGCAGGCGGAATTGCGCGCGGCGGTCGAAAACGCCAAGGCGGCACAGCTCGGCTGGGCGGCGACCAACCCGCAGCGGCGCGTGCGCATCTTGATGAGGTTCCTCGAGCTGGTCGCCAAGGAGTATGATGCGCTGGCCGAGATATTGGCGCGCGAACACGGCAAGACCATCGCCGACGCCAAGGGCGACATCCAGCGTGGCCTCGAAGTGGTCGAGGTCTGCATCGGTGCGCCGCATATGATGAAGGGCGAGTTCACCGATGGCGCCGGCCCCGGCATCGACGTCTATTCGATGCGCCAGCCGCTCGGCGTCGTCGCCGGCATCACGCCGTTCAATTTTCCGGCGATGATCCCGCTGTGGAAGATCGCGCCGGCCATCGCCTGCGGCAATGCCTTCATCCTGAAGCCGTCGGAGCGCGATCCGGGCGTGCCGATGCGGATTGCCGAACTGTTCATCGAGGCCGGCCTGCCTGCCGGCATCCTCAATGTCGTCAATGGCGACAAGGATGTGGTCGACGCCATCCTCGACGATCCCGACATCAAGGCGATCGGTTTCGTCGGCTCGACACCGATCGCCCAGTACATCTATTCGCGCGGCTGCGCGGCCGGCAAGCGCGTGCAGTGCTTCGGCGGCGCCAAGAACCACATGATCATCATGCCCGATGCCGACATGGACCAGACCGTCGACGCGCTGATCGGCGCCGGCTACGGCTCGGCCGGCGAGCGCTGCATGGCGATCTCGGTGGCCGTCCCGGTCGGCAACGACACCGCCAACCGACTGATGGAAAAGCTGGTGCCGCGCGTCGAGAGTTTGAAGGTCGGTCCGTCGACCGACTCTTCCGCCGATTTTGGCCCGCTGGTCACGGCACAGGCGCTGGAGCGGGTCAAGGGTTATGTCGATATCGGAGTCAAGGAAGGTGCCAGGCTGGTGGTTGACGGCCGCGGCTTCTCGATGCAGGGCTACGAGAACGGCTACTATATGGGCGGCTGCCTGTTCGACAACGTGACCGCCGACATGCGCATTTACAAGGAAGAGATCTTTGGGCCGGTGCTCTCGGTGGTGCGCGCGCCGACCTACGAGAACGCCATCAAGCTCGCCAACGAGCACGAAATGGGCAATGGCGTCGCCATCTTCACCCGCGACGGCGATGCCGCGCGCGACTTCGCCTCGCGAGTCCAGGTCGGCATGGTCGGTATCAACGTGCCGATCCCGGTGCCGATCGCCTACTATACGTTTGGCGGCTGGAAGGCGTCCTCATTCGGCGACCTCAACCAGCACGGGCCGGACGCGTTCCGCTTCTACACCAAGACCAAGACGGTGACGTCGCGCTGGCCGTCCGGTGTGAAGGACGGTGCCGAGTTCGTCATCCCGACGATGAACTGATCCTGATCGCAAACGCTGAACGAGGCCTGGGCACGGACCCGGGCCTTTTCGTTTGAACGTTAATGTGATGGAACCAAGAAGGCAGCAATTCTCTTAAGTTGTGATCCTGCAGCGAGGAGGCGCTGGCAGACCAAACCAACGGCGCTGGTGACGGCTCCGGGGGATATCGTCAGGCGCAAAGGAGGTGTCAGATGACACGTCGCATGGCGACTATCGCTTGCGCGGCAACGGCGGCGCTTTCCGCCATCCCGGCAATGGCTGCCGAGCAATGCGCGGCACGCGCCGATATGGTCAAGGCGCTCGGCGAGAAGTTTCATGAAAACCCGAGCGCAGTCGGCGTCGTCAATCCGAATGTGGTGCTTGAAGTCTTCGTTTCCGACAATGGCACATGGACCATCCTCGCTAGCGACACAAAGGGTCAAAGCTGCGTGATTTCGGTGGGCGAAGGCTGGGAGAGCGCGATGACCAAAGCGGCGCTGCCAGGCACCTGAACGATTTATCACGGGTCTGCGCGCCTCGGCATGGCCGCGCCGCCTGTGGCCCGTTCTTTCGGCGACAACCGTAAAACGGATCTGCAGGCGCCCGCTCCGGCGCCTGCTTGCGCTTTTCCATTGCCGATACCATATATCGAGAACATAATGGGAACATCTGGAATCGTTCCCACCGATGGCAGACCGGAACACAGAAAGGAACGACGCGATGATGATGACGTCGGAACCGGCCTGGATCGCTCCGGCAAAATGAGGCCGTCAAACCCCTCCTTTGCCGGAACGTGATGGCAAAGGAGGTGCCCTATGGCACGCAAATCGCTGTTGGGATGGGTGAAAACCCTGGTTCTTGCTGGCGCATTGGCGGTGGGTACGAACACCGCAAGCGCACAATATCAATACTGCGTTGAACATGGCGAGCTCGTCGCCCATTTGAGCGAGAAGTTCCAGGAAAGGCAGTTTGCTTTGGGGCTGATCGGTCAGGTGGCGGTGATGGAAGTCTTTGTCGCCGAGACCGGAACCTGGACCATCGTCGTCACCGATATCGCCGGCAGAAGCTGCATCGTCGCGGCCGGCGACAATTGGGAAAACGTGATGGCCCTGCCCGGCCAGGGCGCATGACGAAATGGCAGGCTCAGCGTGTGGCAGCTGCCTCGGCATGGCCGCGCAAAAGCGCCATCAGGCGCTTGGCGTCCTTGGCAGCGGCCTCCTCGTCGCCGGCGAGGATCGAGCGGATCAGCGCGACATGGTGCTCGGCGGATTCGGCCAAGCCGGTATCGGCCTTGTAGCGGAACCAGAAGCGGCGACTGTGGGTTTGCAAGGGCGCCGCCAGGCGCGCGGCGAACGGGTTGTCGGCGGCCAGCGCCAGCGCCTCGTCGAGAGCCTTGTCGGCCTGGATGAAGTAAAGCACATTTTCCGAAATCACCGCTTTCTGCATGGCCAACGCTGCGTCATGAAACAGGTCGGCGGCCTCGCGGGTGACGAAGCGGGCGGCCGAGCGGGCAAGCACCACCTCGACGCCACGGCGGGCGTCGAGGACGCGCAGCCAGTCGCCGGGGTGAAGCGGGGCAATCGCAATGCCGGCGCGCGGTCGGACCTCGAGCAGCCCTTCCCAGGCCAGCCGCTGGATCGCCTCGCGCACCGGGGTGCGGCCGAGCCCGAGCCTGTCGATCAGCGCGCCCTCGGTGATGAAGCTGGCGGGCACCAGCTCGAGCGTCACGATCATATGTTCGAGCATGCGGTAGGCCTTCGCGGTCGCCGGCTCGGAGCCTAGATTTTCATATATCAATGCCGGCCTCCTGATATATTGTTGATATATCATAGCGGATTCAACGTTGACAGCCGGCTTCTTAAGAAATATACGACTGATATATCAGATGGAGCGACCGATATGTGGGCCGGAGTCTTCCCCGCCGTTACGACCAAATTCACCGAGGATGACCGCCTCGACCATGCCGAGATGGAGCGCTGCTTTGCGCTGCAGATGGAGGCCGGCTGTGACGGCATCATCGTCTGTGGCTCGCTTGGCGAAGGGCCGATGCTGTCGCATGACGAGAAGATCGAGGTGCTGAAGACCGCGCAGAAGATCGCAGGCAAGAAACCGGTGCTTTTGACGGTCAACGAGGCCGGCACTCGCGAGGCGGCCGCAATCGCGCGCCGCGCCGCGAAAGAAGGCGCCAACGGTCTGATGGTGGTGCCGAGTCCGATCTACCATACCAACGCCGAAGAGACGGTCGCGGCACTCCGCGCTGTCGCCGCGGCCGGCGACCTGCCGGTGATGATCTATTCCAACCGGCTTGCCTACCGTGTCGACGTCACTGTTGACCAGATGGAGGAGCTGGCGAAGGACAAGCGCTTCGTCGCCATCAAGGAGTCCTCCGACGACATCCGTCGCTCGACCGAGATCATCAACCGCCTCGGCGACCGCTACGACCTGTTCACCGGCGTCGACAATCTCGCCTTCGAAGCGCTGTCGGTCGGTGCCATCGGCTGGGTGGCGGGCCTGGTCACCGCGTTCCCGCGCGAGACGGTCGCCATCTACCAATTGATGAGACAGGGCCGCCGCGAGGAGGCGCTGACGATCTACCGCTGGTTCCGGCCGCTGCTCGACCTCGACGTCTCGACCTATCTGGTGCAGAACATCAAGCTCGCGGAAGTCTTCGCCATCAACACCAACGACCGCGTGCGCATGCCGCGCCAGCCGTTATCGGGCGAGCGCCGCAAGACGGTGGAAAAGATCGTCAGGGATGCGCTGGCGGTGCGGCCAGAGCTGCCGACATTCTGATCCACTCCCTTTGAGGGTATTTGCAGATGTGCAGCGCGGCGCACAGCAAATGAATGATGATGCTACGCTCGACATCGCCATTGTCGGTGGCGGCATCATTGGCATCTGTGCCGCCGCCTTTCTGGCCGAAGCGGGACGAAACGTCACGATCTTCGATCGGACGGGAATCTGCGAGGAGACCAGCTCCGGCAACGCCGCTGCCTTTGCCTTCTCCGACGTGTTGCCGCTCGCCCACAAGGGCATGATCAGGCAGTTGCCGAAATGGCTCGCCGACCCGCTCGGTCCGCTCAGCATTCCGCCCGCCTATTTGCCGAAGCTGCTGCCTTGGCTGGTCCGCTTCTGGCGCGCCGGGCGAAGCGACCGCTATGAAGCCGGCCTTGCGGCGCAGGCCGGGATGATGAAGCTCGCCGAGGCGGAATGGATGGGCTTGCTGGATCGTTCCGGCACACGGCCGCTGCTGCACGAGGACGGCTCGCTCGAACTCTACGAAAGCGAGGCCGAGTTCAAGGCGTCGCTGCCCGGCTGGGCGGCAAGGCAGCGCTTCGGCATCGGCTTCAGCCATGTCGAAGGCAACGCTCTCGCCGCCTTGCAGCCCGGCCTGTCGCCGCGCTTCGTCAAGGGGACGTTCGTGCCGGGGTGGAAGACCGTCGCCGACCCCATGCTGCTCGGCAAGGCGATTTGGGCCTATGCCGAGGGATTGGGCGCGGGGTTCGAAAAAGCCCGGATCGAGCGCGTCGAGGCGGGACAGGACGGCGCGACGCTGACCATGGCCGAGGGCACGACGCGGCGGGCAAATCATGTCGTCATCGCTGCCGGTGCGTGGTCGCATCTGCTGGCAAGAAAACTCGGCGATCGCATCCCGCTGGAGACCGAGCGTGGATACAACACGACGCTGCCGAAGACCGCCTTCGACGTGAAGCGACAGCTCATCTTTTCCGGGCATGGCTTCGTCATCACGCCGCTCGAGACCGGCCTGCGCGTCGGCGGCGCGGTCGAGCTCGGCGGCCTTGAGAGGCCGCCCAATTACGCGCGCTCGAAAGCGCTGCTCGAAAAGGCGCAAAAATTCCTGCCGGGATTGGACCCTGCCAATGGCCGCGAATGGATGGGGTTCCGGCCGTCGCTGCCGGATTCGCTGCCTGTGATCGGGCGGTCGCAACAAACGCCCTCGGTGGTGTATGGCTTCGGCCATGGTCACCTCGGCCTGACCCAGGCTGCGGCGACCGGACGCTTGATCCGCGAGCTCGTTCTCGGGCAAAGTCCATCGCTCGATCTCGGTTCCTTCAGGCCGCAGCGGTTTTGAGTTCCAAGGTCTTAAATCGGGAGCCGTCATGGCCAAGAATTCCTTCTTCTGCATAGACGGCCACACCTGCGGCAATCCGGTGCGGCTGGTTGCCGGCGGTGGGCCGCTGCTCAACGGCGCGACGATGATGGAGCGGCGAGCGCATTTCCTGGCCGAATACGATTGGATCCGCACCGGGCTGATGTTCGAGCCGCGTGGCCATGACGTGATGTCCGGCTCGATCCTCTATCCGCCGACGCGTGAGGATTGCGACATCGCCATCCTGTTCATCGAAACCTCGGGCTGCCTGCCGATGTGCGGCCACGGCACCATCGGCACGGTGACTTTTGCCGTCGAACATGGATTGATCAAGCCGAAGACGCCGGGCGTGCTCAGGCTGGATACGCCGGCGGGCCTGGTCGTCGCCGAGTACAAGCAGGTCGGCGACCATGTCGAGGAGGTGCGCATCACCAATGTGCCGTCGTTCCTCTATGCCGAGGGACTGACGGTCGAATGTCCCGGGCTCGGCGAGATCAGCGTCGATGTCGCCTACGGCGGCAATTTCTATGCCATCGTCGAACCGCAAAAGAATTATCGCGACATGGCCGAGCATTCGGCCGGCGAGCTGATCGCCTGGAGCCCGGTGGTGCGGCAGCGGCTCAACGAGAAATACACCTTCGTCCATCCGGAGAATCCCGGCATCAACCGTCTGTCGCACATATTGTGGACCGGCGCGCCGACCAACCCGCAAGCCGATGCCCGCAACGCCGTCTTCTACGGCGACAAGGCAATCGACCGATCGCCCTGCGGCACCGGCACCTCGGCGCGGATGGCGCAGCTTCACGCCAAGGGCAAGCTTGGGGTTGGCGACGACTTCGTCCATGAATCGATCATCGGTTCGCTGTTCAAGGGCAAGGTGGAGGAAGAGATCACCGTCGCCGGCAAGCCGGCAATCATTCCGTCGATCGGCGGCTGGGCGCGGATGACCGGATTGAACACGATCTTCATCGACGACCGCGACCCGTTCGCGCACGGCTTCGTCGTCAAATAGAGAGAATCCTGACCTTGGGGAAACAACGAGGAGCGGCAAGGGGATTCCCTTCGGTGACGCAACGATCCCGCTCATCAACTTATTTTGACGGTGATTTCTTCGAAACGAAGCGCATGGTGTGGTTGAATCATCAAAGACATTGCGTTAGGCCAATGATAGGGTCCGCTCTGGTCCAGAGGCCGGATAGGAAAAAACGGGCAATCCGATGGCGTGCGACGAAAACACCCATGGCGATTGAAAAATCACGTTGCAATCCGGGCTCGAAACTTTACGACTAGGGGCAATACGAAAAGGAATGCGTCTGCATGGGCGACATTCCAGGGGAGCCACGACAGCATGCAGTATTTTGTCCAGCAGCTTATCAATGGGCTGACGCTGGGATCGATCTATGGGTTGATTGCGATCGGCTACACGATGGTCTACGGCATCATCGGCATGATCAATTTCGCCCATGGCGACATCTTCATGGTCGGCGCTTTCACCGCCCTCATCGTTTTCCTTATCCTCGGTGCGTTGTTCTATTCGGTGCCGATCGTCGTTGCGCTGCTGATCATGATGATCGTGGCGATGCTTTTGACCGGCCTCTACAACTGGACGATCGAGAAAGTGGCTTACCGGCCGCTGCGCGGTTCGTTCCGGCTGGCGCCGCTGATCACCGCCATCGGCATGTCGATCGCCCTGTCCAATTTCGTCCAGGTCACGCAAGGGCCGCGCAACAAGCCCGTCCCGCCGATGGTCTCCAAGGTTTATACGATCGCGGGCATCAGCGTGTCGCTGAAGCAGATCATCATCGTCCTGGTCACCATAGTCCTGCTGGCGCTGTTTTGGTATCTGGTCAACAAGACCTCGCTCGGCCGGGCGCAGCGCGCCTGCGAGCAGGACCGCAAGATGGCGGCACTGCTCGGCGTCGACGTCGACCGCACCATCTCGATCACCTTCATCATGGGCGCCGCGCTTGCCGCCGTCGCCGGCACGCTGTTCCTGATGTATTACGGCGTGGTGGTGTTTTCCGACGGTTTTACGCCCGGTGTGAAGGCGTTCACCGCCGCGGTGCTCGGCGGCATCGGCTCGCTGCCCGGCGCCGTGCTCGGCGGGCTGATGATCGGCTTCATCGAGAGCATGTGGTCGGCCTATTTCTCGATCGACTACAAGGATGTCGCCGCTTTCTCCATCCTGGCGATCGTGCTGATCTTCCTGCCTTCCGGCATTCTGGGCCGGCCAGAAGTCGAAAAGGTCTGAGATCATGGCGGTTACCGTGTCTCCGGAAAGCGCCGTCGTCGCCACCCCAGTCCAGCGCGCTTTTCGCGAAGCGCTCTATGCCGGCGCCATCTCGCTTGGCCTGTTCGTGCTGTTCATCGGCCTGAAGACCGATCAGAACATCTCCAACGAGTTGATCCTGGTGCAGCGCTGGGGCCTGCTCGGCGCCGTGGTGATCGCCACCATGATCGGCCGTTTCCTCTACGTCGCCTATGGCCAGCCTTTCATGGCCAACCAAAAGATCGCCGATGTCGCCACCGGCCTGCTGCCAGACAGTGTGGCGACGCGGTTCTTCCGGTTACAATATTTCTTCGCGGCGATCGGTATTGCGGTCGTTCTGCTTCTTCTGGCCAGCTCCCTTGACGGGCTGGTGGGGCCCGATCTTGCAGGTTATGCGCGTTTCGTGCGAGCGCTGGCGATCATCTATGCGCTGGCTTGGGTGATCTACTATTTCCGTGCCTTCATCCATGCCCATTTTTCGGCGCTCGGCATAACCGCGCTGGCGCTCTATCCGATCATCGTCGTGCTGGTGCTTGCTCTCTATACGGGCTCGATGGTGGGCGGCTTCCAGGGCTCGCTGAAATGGGTCGACAATTTCGGCATCCAGATCCTGATCTACGTGATGCTGGCCTGGGGACTGAACATCGTCATCGGCCTCGCCGGCCTGCTCGATCTCGGCTATGTCGCCTTCTACGCCGTCGGTGCTTACGCCTACGCGTTGCTCGGCACGCATTTCGGCCTGTCGTTCTGGATCCTGCTGCCCGCCGCCGGCCTGATGGCTGCGTTCTGGGGCGTCATGCTCGGCTTCCCGGTGCTGCGCCTGCGCGGCGACTATCTGGCCATCGTGACGCTCGCCTTCGGCGAGATCATCAGGCTGGTGATCATCAACTGGCGCGAAGTGACCAACGGTTCGGCCGGCATTTCCGGCATCCCGAAGGTTTCGTTCTTCGGCCTGATATCGTTCAATGTCTCGGACCCCAACTACATCGCCAAGGTGTTCGGAATTGCCCAATCGGGCGCCTATTACAAGATCTTTCTCTACTACCTGATCCTCGGGCTCTGCCTGCTGACTGCCTTCGTCACAATAAGGCTGAGGCGCATGCCGGTCGGCCGCGCCTGGGAAGCGCTGCGCGAGGACGAGATCGCGTGCCGCTCGCTCGGCATCAACACCACCACCACCAAGCTCACCGCCTTTGCCACCGGCGCGATGTTCGGCGGCTTCGCCGGCTCGTTCTTCGCCGCACGGCAAGGCTTCGTCAGCCCGGAATCCTTCGTCTTCCTGGAATCGGCGATTATCCTCGCCATCGTCGTGCTCGGCGGCATGGGCTCGCTGGTCGGTATCGCCGTCGCCGCGCTGGTGATGATCGGCGGCACCGAAGCGCTGCGTGAACTCGATTTTCTGAAGCGGATATTCGGCCCCGACTTCACCCCGGAACTCTATCGCATGCTGTTGTTCGGCATGGCGATGGTCATCGTCATGCTGTGGAAGCCGCGCGGCTTCGTCGGCAGCCGTGAACCGACAGCCTTCCTCAAGGTTCGCAGGGCCGTGTCGGGATCCTTCACCAAGGAGGGACACGGCTGATGAACGCGAGCCCCTCCGTGACCGACGCCATCCTCCAGGTCGAGCATCTGTCGATGAAGTTCGGCGGTCTCGTCGCCATCGGCGACCTGTCCTTCCAGGCCAAGCGCGGCGAGATCACCGCGCTGATCGGTCCGAACGGCGCCGGCAAGACCACCGTGTTCAATTGCATCACCGGTTTCTACAAACCGTCCGAAGGCATGATCACGCTCAACCGGCGCGACGGCTCGAGCTTCCTGCTCGAACGTCTGCCGAACCATGAGATCCCGGCGCGTGCCAAGGTGGCGCGCACCTTCCAGAACATCCGCCTGTTCTCGGGCATGACGCTGCTGGAGAACCTTCTCGTCGCCCAGCACAACAAGCTGATGAAGGCCTCCGGCTACACCATTCTCGGCCTGTTCGGCTACAGCGGCTACAGACAGGCTTCGGCGGAATCGGTTGAACTGGCCGAGCACTGGCTGGAGAAGGCCGATCTTGTCGGCCGCGCCGACGATCCCGCCGGCGATCTGCCCTATGGCGCGCAGCGGCGGCTCGAAATCGCTCGCGCCATGTGCACCGGGCCTGAGCTTCTGTGCCTCGACGAGCCGGCCGCCGGCCTCAATCCGAAGGAATCGGCTGGGCTCAATGCGCTTCTGATGGACATCAAGGACAACACCGGCACGTCGATCCTTTTGATCGAGCACGACATGGCGGTGGTGATGCAGATTTCCGATCACGTCGTGGTGCTCGAATACGGGCGCAAGATCTCGGACGGCAACCCGCAATCGGTACGGACCGACCCGCGCGTCATCGCTGCCTATCTCGGCGTCGAAGACGAGGAGGTCGAGACTGTGCTCACCGAAGTCGGCGACGAAGACGTCATCGAGCAATTGGATACGGGTCCGGATGCCGCCCACGGCCCAGGCACATCGTCTTCGTATCTCGCCGGACCGGTGGCCGATACGGTCGGCCACAGCGAGGGCGAGCGCGTCACCGTGTCGAAAGGTGCCTCGAAAGCCGGGCAGTTCGACGCGAGGTCGAGTGCCGCAGCAAGCAAGGCGGCAGCGCAGGCCAAAGCCAAACCGACGGCGAAATCTTCTGCCGCGAAATCCTCCGCAGCAAAGCCGGCGACCAAGGCTCCGGTGAAGCCGAAGACACCGCGCGTCTCCAATCGGCGTGGAGGGCGTAAATAATGGCCGGCACAACGCTGCTCGATATCAAGGGCGTCCAGACCTACTACGGCAACATCAGGGCGCTGAACGGCGTCGACGTCACCGTCAACCAAGGCGAGATCGTGGCGCTGATCGGCGCCAACGGCGCCGGCAAGTCGACGCTGATGATGACCATTTTTGGTGCTCCACGGGCGCGGGCGGGCACGATCACCTTCGCCGGCACCGACATCACCCAGATGCCGACGCATGAGATCGCGCGCATGCGCATCGCCCAGTCGCCGGAAGGGCGCCGCATTTTCCCGCGCATGACGGTGATGGAAAACCTGCAAATGGGCGCCAGCCTCGACAACCTCGAGCATTATGACGACGACGTCGAGAAGGTGTTCACGCTGTTTCCACGCCTGAAGGAACGTATTGCCCAGCGTGGCGGCACGCTGTCCGGCGGCGAGCAGCAGATGCTGTCGATCGGGCGCGCGCTGATGGCGCGGCCGAAGCTGCTTTTGCTCGACGAGCCGTCGCTCGGCCTGGCGCCGCTGATCGTCAAGCAGATATTCGACGCCATTCGCGAGCTGAACCGCACGCAGGGGCTGACCGTATTCCTGGTCGAGCAGAATGCCTTTGGCGCGCTGAAGCTCGCCACGCGCGGCTATGTCATGGTCAACGGCAATGTAACGATGAGCGGCACCGGCAAGGAGCTGCTTGCCAATCCGGAAGTGCGCGCCGCCTACCTCGAAGGCGGCCATCACTGAGTCTCGGGAGACATCAATTATGCAGGGCATTCTCTACGAGGAACCCTCGATCTGGCAGTTCTTCTTTGTCACCTGCCTGCTCGGCGGCTGGGCGGCGTGGATGACGGGCAAGGCATGTGCCCAGACGTGGCGCAGCTTCGTCCAGCTGTTCGCCTTCATGCTGGGGCTCGGCATCGGCATAAGGTTCATTCATCACGCGCTGTTCGGCGGAACGATGTTCTCGCTGCATTACTACGTCATCGACACCATCGTGCTGATGATATTGGGTTTCATCGGTTACCAATACACGCGTACCAACCAGATGGTGACGCAGTATAATTGGCTTTACGAAAGAGCCTCTCTTTTGAGCTGGAAACCAAAAGGTTGACGTTTATCATTAACGTCGTTTCGGGGATGAATCGGCGTGACAAGTGCCTGAAAATCGGCAAAGTACTCTTTCTGCGAGCAAGGGTGGGCATCGCATGAAAGCAACATCCACGCCCACTCGGTAAATGGGAGCGTTTCAATGAAAAAGTCACTTTTGTCCGCCGTCGCCCTGACCGCGCTTGTCGCGTTCAGCGGCAATGCGTGGGCTGACATCCTGATCGGCGTTGCCGGTCCGATCACCGGCCCGAACGCAGCTTTCGGCGCCCAGTTGCAAAAGGGCGCCGAGCAGGCCGTCGCCGATATCAATGCCGCCGGCGGTGTCCTTGGTCAGCAGCTCAAGCTTGAAGTCGGCGACGACGTCTCTGATCCCAAGCAAGGCATCTCGGTCGCCAATAAGTTCGTCGCCGACGGCGTCAAGTACGTCGACGGCCACTTCAACTCCGGCGTCTCGATTCCGGCCTCGGAGGTCTATGCCGAGAACGGCATCCTCGAGATCACGCCGGCCGCGACCAATCCGAAGTTCACCGAACGCGGCATGTGGAACACCTTCCGCACCTGCGGACGCGACGATCAGCAGGGCAAGGTTGCCGGCGACTATCTCGCCGCGAACTTCAAGGACGCCAAGATTGCCGTCATCCACGACAAGACGCCTTATGGCCAGGGCCTCGCCGATGAAACCAAGAAGGCGATCAACGCCAATGGCCTGACCGAAGCCATGTATGAGGGCATCAATGTCGGCGACAAGGACTTCTCGGCCCTCATCGCCAAGATGAAGGATGCCGGCGTCACCGTCGTCTACTATGGCGGCCTGCACACCGAGGCCGGCCTGATCATACGCCAGCTCGCCGACCAGGGTCTCAAGGCGACCTTCATGTCCGGCGACGGCATCGTGTCCAACGAACTGGCCTCGATCGCCGGCGATGCAGTCGACGGCACGCTGATGACGTTCGCTCCCGATCCGCGCAAGAATCCCAACGCCAAGGAACTCGTCGAGAAGTTCCGGGCCGCTGGCTTCGAGCCGGAGGCTTACACGCTCTACTCCTACGCGGCGATGGAAATTATCGCGGCCGCCATCACCAAGACCGGGTCAGCCGATGACGCTCAGAAGGTGGCCGAGACCATCAAGTCGGGCAGCCCCTGGAAGACAGCGATCGGTGAGATCGGCTATGACGCGAAGGGCGACATCACCCGTCCTGACTACGTCATGTACACCTGGAAGAAGGGTGACGACGGCAAGTTCACCTATGTCGAGAACGCACCCGGCAAATAACCGGACCTTTCTGCTGAAATGCCCGGCGCTTCGCGCCGGGCATTTTTTATGGGACTTGCGGCTTCCGAAAGCACGGATCGAGAGTGTCCGTGCGCATCCGAACGACGCATATCTTTTCAGCGGCAGGGGATGGATTAAATCGGTTTAATCTCTGCCTTCGATTTTGTTTGCACTGCAGCATTTTCGCGCTAATCATGGCGTCAGCTCTCCCTTCCGTGTCTGGAGCCTTCCTTGGCAATCACGAAGATCCTTGTCGCCAACCGGTCTGAAATCGCCATCCGCGTCTTTCGCGCGGCCAATGAGCTTGGCCTCAAAACCGTGGCGATCTGGGCGGAGGAGGACAAATATTCGCTGCACCGCTTCAAGGCCGACGAAAGCTATCAGGTCGGGCGCGGGCCGCATCTGGCCAGGGATATGGGGCCGATCGAAAGCTATCTGTCGATCGAGGAGGTTATCCGCGTCGCCAGGCTTTCGGGCGCCGACGCCATCCATCCGGGCTACGGCCTGTTGTCGGAGAGCCCGGAATTCGCCGAGGCCTGCGCCAAGGCCGGCATCATCTTCATCGGGCCAAAGCCGGATACGATGCGCAGGCTGGGTAACAAGGTCGCCGCGCGCAATCTCGCGGTCGAAGTCGGCGTGCCGGTGATACCCGCCACCGATCCTTTGCCGGACGACCTGGCGGCGGTGAAGGAACTCGCCAAGACGATCGGCTACCCGGTGATGCTGAAGGCATCCTGGGGCGGCGGCGGCCGCGGCATGCGCGCCATCCGCTCCGCGGCCGATCTCGCTCGCGAGGTGATGGAAGGCAAGCGAGAGGCGAAGGCGGCTTTCGGCAAGGACGAGGTCTATCTCGAAAAGCTGATCGAGCGCGCCCGCCATGTCGAGGTGCAGGTGCTGGGCGACACGCATGGCAATGCCGTACACCTATTCGAGCGCGACTGTTCGATCCAGCGCCGCAACCAGAAGGTGGTCGAGCGGGCGCCGGCGCCGTATCTCGAAATGTCGCAACGCGAAGAGCTTTGCGGCTACGCACTGAGGATCGCGCGCGAAACCAGCTATATCGGTGCCGGCACCGTCGAGTTCCTGCAGGATGCCGATACCGGAAAATTCTATTTCATCGAGGTCAATCCGCGTATCCAGGTTGAGCATACAGTCACCGAACAGGTGACCGGCATCGACATCGTCAAGGCGCAGATCCATATCCTTGACGGCTTTGCCATCGGCACGGCGGAATCGGGCGTGCCGGCGCAGAAGGACATCAGGCTCAACGGTCACGCGCTGCAGTGCCGCATCACCACAGAAGACCCCGAGCACAATTTCATCCCCGACTATGGCCGCATCACCGCCTATCGCGGCGCCACCGGCTTTGGCATTCGCCTTGACGGCGGCACCGCCTATTCGGGCGCGGTCATCACCCGTTTCTACGATCCGCTGCTGGAGAAGGTGACCGCCTGGGCGCCGACGCCGGCCGAGACCATCGCCCGCATGAACCGGGCGCTGCGCGAATTCCGCATCCGCGGCGTGGCGACCAATCTCACCTTCCTCGAGGCGATCATCAATCACCCGAGTTTCGCCGACAATTCCTACACCACCAAGTTCATCGACACGACGCCGGAACTGTTCGCCAGCGTGAAGCGGCAGGATCGCGCCACCAAGCTGCTCAACTACCTTGCTGACGTTTCGGTCAATGGCCACCCCGAGACGCGCGGCCGGCCGCAGCCAAAGGCCGATGGGGCGCCACCGGTAGTGCCATATCTCAACGGCAATGTGCCTGACGGCAGCAAGCAGAAGCTCGACGTGCTCGGGCCGGAGAGATTCGCGGCGTGGATGCGCGAGCAAAAAGAGGTGCTGGTCACCGACACGACGATGCGCGACGGCCATCAATCCTTGCTCGCGACGCGTGTGCGCACCTATGACATCGCCGGAATTGCCGGCACCTATGCGCGTGCTCTGCCGCAGCTTTTGTCGCTCGAATGCTGGGGCGGCGCCACATTCGACGTCGCCATGCGCTTTCTCACCGAAGACCCATGGGAGCGGCTGTCACTGGTGCGCGAGGCAGCACCCAACCTTCTGCTGCAGATGCTTCTGCGCGGCGCCAATGGGGTTGGCTATACCAACTATCCCGACAATGTCGTCCAGCATTTCGTCCGCCAGGCCGCGGCCGGCGGCATCGACCTGTTCCGCGTCTTCGACTGCCTGAACTGGGTCGAGAACATGCGCGTCGCCATGGATGCGGTCGGCGCCGAGGGCAGACTGATCGAAGCGGCGATCTGCTATACCGGCGACATACTCGACCCGGCGCGGGCGAAATACGATCTGAAATACTATGTCGGCCTGGCCAGGGAATTGCAGGCGGCAGGCGCCCACATCATCGCCGTCAAGGACATGGCCGGGCTGTTGAAGCCGAGCGCTGCCCGCGCACTGTTCAAGGCGCTGCGCGAGGCGACAGACCTGCCGATCCACTTCCATACCCACGACACATCCGGCCTGTCGGCGGCAACCGTGCTGGCGGCAGTGGAGAGCGGCGTCGACGCCATCGATGCGGCGATGGATTCCCTGTCCGGCAACACCTCGCAGCCTTGCCTGGGCTCGATTGTCGAGGCGCTGAAAGGCACCGAGCGCGATCCGGGCCTCGATCCACAGTGGATCAGGAATATCTCGTTTTACTGGGAGGCGGTGCGCAACCAATACGCCGCCTTTGAAAGCGACCTGAAAGGGCCGGCTTCGGAGGTCTATCTGCACGAAATGCCGGGCGGGCAGTTCACCAATCTCAAGGAACAGGCGCGCTCGCTCGGGCTGGAGACGCGCTGGCACGAAGTGGCGCAGACCTATCACGACGTCAATCTGATGTTCGGCGACATCGTCAAGGTGACGCCGTCGTCCAAGGTCGTCGGCGACATGGCGCTGATGATGGTGAGCCAGGACCTGACCGTCGCCGATGTCGAGAACCCGGCGAGGGACATCGCCTTCCCTGATTCGGTGGTGTCGATGTTGCGCGGCGATCTCGGCCAGTCGCCGGGCGGCTGGCCAAAGGCATTGCAGAAGAAGGTGCTGAAGGGCGAAAAACCGATCACGGTGCGGCCGGGTTCGCTGCTCAAGCCGGCGGACCTCAAGGCCAGCCGCACGGAGATCGAGGAAAAGCTCGAGCGCAAGCTCAGCGAGTTCGAGTTCGCCTCGTGGCTGATGTATCCGAAGGTGTTTTCCGATTTTGCCGCCGCGCAGGAGACCTATGGGCCGGTCAGCGTGCTGCCGACGCCGACCTATTTCTACGGCATGAAGCCGGAAGACGAGATTTTCGTCGACATCGAAAAAGGCAAGACGCTGGTGGTGCGCTGCCTGGCGATCGGCGATGTCGACGAAAAGGGCATGGTCACCGTGTTCTTCGAGCTCAACGGCCAGCCGCGCCGGGTGAAGGTGCCGGACCGGGCGCATGGCGCGTCCGCCGCCAAGGCACGGCGCAAGGCGGAGCCGGGCAATGAGGCGCATGTCGGCGCGCCGATGCCTGGCGTCGTCTCGGCGCTTTCGGTCGCTGCCGGCCAGGCGGTGAAGGCCGGTGACGTGCTGCTGTCGATCGAAGCGATGAAGATGGAAACGGCGCTGCATGCCGAGCGCGACGGCACCATCGCCGAGGTGTTGGTCAAGGCCGGCGACCAGATCGATGCCAAGGATCTGCTGATCGCATTCGGGTGAGCTAGGCCAGCATCAATAGGGCCTTGTCGGCGCCTGGCAGCAGCCCTTCATGCCGCATCGATAGCACCTTGACCCGCCGCGCCCGGTCGGGCATCGAACCGCTGCAATTCGCTGCTCAGGTCACCCCGAGTCGCGGCGAGAAAACGACGCGGAGAGAAAATATGGCCGACGACATAACCGAGACCAGCCAGACTGTTGCCGCCGGCCAGCTGCGCGCCTTCATCGAGCGCATCGAGCGGCTCGAGGAAGAGAAGAAGACGATCGCCGACGATATCAAGGAAGTGTTCGCCGAGGCCAAGGGCACCGGATTCGACACCAAGGCGATGCGGTCGATCATCCGGCTGCGCAAGAAGGACCAGGCCGAGCGGCAGGAAGAGGAAACCATCCTCGACCTCTACAAGGCGGCGCTTGGAATGGTGTAAAGGCCAGACTCGGCGCCGAACACGGTTCCGGGAGAAGCGGTTCCAGCCATGGATTCCGGCCCATGAGTGAATTCGACTTCGGCGCCCACCGCGCCTCGGAATTCCGGCAGCGCGGCTTCTGGACCCTTTTCGCAGAGCGGCATCCCGAGGAACTGGTTCGCCGGGCAAAACGCGGGCCCTGGTTCTGGCAGCGCGGGCTGCCGGATTTCGGTCTGGTCATTTCCATGTATGTCGCGCCGGCTGAGAATGTCGTCGGTGTGTTTTTCGGCCGCAACGAGAAGCTTGGCGCTACCGATGTCTGGGCACGGCTGCGGCCGTTCCAGCCGGCGATCGAAGACAGGCTGAAACTCAGGCCAGACCAGTGCTTGCAAGGGCTGGGCATCAATTCGCTATGGCGGGTGAATTGTTTTGCCGAGGACAATTGGCCGGCGATGGCCGACTGGCTGGTGACGGAAGCCTGGCGTTTCGAGCGCGCAATTGCCGAAGTTCTGGGTCAGGAATAAAGCAGCGTTTCTAAACGCAATCCTTATGGAAGGGTCGCTCTGGTGAGCAGAGCGAGGGAGCCGGTGGATCGATGACGATCATATCGCGCGTTGCCGCCTTCTTCCGCTCACGCTGGCTGGGCGGCGTGCCGCTCGATCGGCTGTTCTGGCGCGACCTGGTCGTTGTCGGCACAGCGATCAACATCGCGTCATCGGTGGCGGCGCTCATTCTGCTCGGGTTGAAGTTGCCGCTTGCCCTTGTGCTGGCGGTGCATTTCGCGCCGGTGCCCTACAACATCTTCCTAACCTTTGCCGTTTGGCGGACTGCCGGAAGCTCAGCTGGCGCCAAGGCGTCGCTGATGACGCTTGGCGCCACGTTGTGGCTGATCGTGGTGGTCGTGGTTTGACGATCAGGCGGCCGGCTCGAATTTGAGCGCCACGCCGTTGATGCAATAGCGCAGGCCGGTCGGCGGCGGGCCGTCCTCGAAGACGTGGCCGAGATGGCTGCCGCAACGGGCGCAATGGCATTCGGTGCGGACCATGCCGTAGCTGCGGTCGACGGTGGTCTCGACTGAACCCAGCACTGGGTCGTTGAAGCTCGGCCAGCCGGTGCCGCTCTCGAATTTCAGCTTGGATTCAAACAAGGGCTGGTCGCAGCCGACGCAGGAGAAGGTGCCGGCGCGCTTCTCGTGCAGCAGGGCGCAGCTTCCCGGCCGCTCGGTGCCGTGGTTGCGCATCACCGCATATTGCTCAGGGGTCAGCCGGGCGCGCCATTCGGCATCGGTGCGGGTGACGGGGTAGGTGTGGCTGTCCATTTTTTCCTCTTAGCTTATGTCGCTATTTGGGTTGCCTTCCCAACTTCGCCTGAAATAGGCATTTGTTACGGCGTTTGCCCGTATTTCCTATCCTGCCGCGAAGAATTCCTTAGGCGATGGCGGCGAGATAGCGCGCAATCGATGCTGAAAATGCGGCCTTTGCATCTCCGATGACGTTCTGGTTCCACCACGCGCCATAGATATGGTCGAACGCGAAAGGCTCCAGCGCGGCCTTGATGCCGAGCACTTTCGTCGCGTTGAGCGGGATGTAGTTCGGGTAGCTGTACATAAAGCTGACGTGACGGCGAGTCGGCGTCACCTGCACGATGTCGCCGGCCAAGATGGCGCTGCCGCCGTCGCGTTTCCAGTGCAGTACCTGACCACCGGCAAAGTGGCCGCCGCAGCGGATGAGCGTCAGCGACGGGTTTATGGCGCGCGTCTCGCCTTCCCAGCTGATGATTGCCGGATGCGGGCGCATGATCCACTGACGATCATCGGCGTGCAGATAAATCGGCACGCCGCCAAACGCCTCGCTCCACTCGACCATTGCCGAATAATAATGGCAGTGCGAAATGGCGATGGCGGCCAGGCCGCCCCGGCGGTTGATCTCGGCCACCGCCTCGTCGCTGACCATCGAGATGCAGTCCCACAGCACATTGCCGTGCGGCGTTTGCGCCAGCAATGCGCGCTGGCCGATAGCGAAGCGCGGCTCGATGCCGAAGGCGAGCACGCCGGCATCATCCCTGATCACGACCCGATGCCCGGCGGCGAGCTCTTCCGGCGTGGTCCAGGCCTGGCCCTCCCAGCGCACATATTGCCGCTCGTCCTCGCAGATCGGGCAATGGTCCGGCGGCGTCGCTGTTGCCGCGAACTGGACACCACATTGCAGGCAAAGGAAACAGGTCATCGGTCTTCCTGTCTTGCGTGCCGTAGATCCATTCAATGCTTCCTTGAAAGTTGCTTCGTCGCGGCTTCGAGCCCGGCGAGCGTCAGCGGAAACATGCGGCCGCCGAAGATGTTGCGGATCATGGCGATCGAATTAGTAAAACCCCAGTGTTTCTCATTTTCCGGGTTGAGCCAGACCGCGTTCGGCCATTGCTGCAGCAGACGGTCGAGCCAGACAGCGCCGGCTTCCGCGTTCCAGTGCTCAACCGAGCCGCCGGGATGCGCGATCTCGTAGGGGCTCATCGAGGCGTCACCGACGACGATCACCTTGTAGTCGGGACCGTATTTGTGGAGGAGATCGAAGGTCGGAATCACCTCCGCGTGGCGGCGGCGATTGTCCTTCCACACGCCTTCGTAAAGGCAGTTGTGGAAATAGAAATATTCGAGCTGGCGGAACTCGGCGCGGGCGGCCGAAAACAGCTCCTCGACGCTCCTGATGTGGTCGTCCATCGAGCCGCCGACATCGAAGAACATCAGCAGCTTCACGGCATTGCGCCGTTCGGGTCGTGTCTTAACGTCAAGATAACCATGCTCGGCGGTGGCGTGGATGGTGCCTGGCAGGTCGAATTCTTCCTCGGCGCCTTCGCGCACCCAGCGGCGCAGGCGCTTCAGCGCGATCTTGATGTTGCGGGTGCCGAGCTCGACGGCATCGTCGAAATTCCTGAATTCGCGCTTGTCCCAGACTTTCACCGCCCGGCGATTGCGGCTTTCGTGCTGGCCGATGCGCACACCTTCGGGATTGTAACCATAGCCGCCGAAGGGCGAGGTACCGCCGGTGCCGATCCATTTCGAGCCGCCCTGATGCCGCCCCTTCTGCTCCTCCAGCCGCTTTTTCAGCGTTTCCATCAGCTTTTCGAAGCCGCCCAGCGCCTCGAGCAGCTTTTTCTCCTCGTCGCTCAGGTGCTTCTCGGCGAGCCGCCGCAGCCATTCCTCCGGGATGTTTTTGACATCGACCGCGTTTTCGCCAGCCAGCGCTTCGACGCCCTTGAAGATGTGCGAAAAGACCTGGTCGAAGCGATCGATGTGCCGCTCGTCCTTCACCAGGGCGGTGCGGGCGAGATAGTAAAAACCCTCGACATCATAGTCGACCAGCCCGGCTTCCAGGCCTTCCAGCAGCGACAGATATTCGCGGAGCGAGACCGGAACCCGCGCTGCCTTCAGTTCGAGGAAGAAGGGAATGAACATCGCGCCGTCTACAGCAGATCGTACTCGATGAAACCGGTGCGCCGCGCGACCCGGTCGTAGAGCTTGCGCGCGGTGGTGTTGGTCTCGTGAGTCATCCAGTAGACGTTCTTGACGCCGATCTTGCCGGCTTCCTGCTTGACCGCCTCGATCAGCGCGGCGCCGACGCCCTTGCCGCGCACATCCGGGTCGGCGAACAGGTCCTGCAGATAGCAGTTGTTTATCTGCGACCAGCAGGAGCGATGGTAGAGATAGTGCGTCAGGCCGACCGTCTTGCCGTCGAGGGTGGCGATGAAGCCCTTCGGCTCAAACTCACCTTCCGTGAACAGCCGCTTCCAGGTGACGGCATAGACCTCTTCCGGCAGCTTGGTTTCGTAGAAGGTGAGATAGGCAGTCCACAGCCGCCGCCAGTCGGCATGGTCGGATTGTGCAAGCGGGCGGACGGTGATCTCGGTCATTTCGTTTCCTCCGAAGCTTCAGGCCCGAAGCTGTCTCGATGCCCGGCGGGCGGCAACAGTCCAGCAACGGGAAAGCGCTGTCCGGTGGCTTTCGTCGGCCCATAGCGGATCGCTTCTTACCCTTGCCGTCTCGCCATGAAGGCCAGGCGCTCGAACAGATGCACGTCCTGTTCGTTCTTCAACAACGCGCCGTGCAGCTTGGGCAGCGCGTTTTTCGGATCGGCGCGCAGGTCCTCGGGCGCGATGTCGTCGGCGACCAGCAGGCGGATCCAGTCCAGCGCCTCGGAGGTCGACGGCTTCTTCTTCAGGCCCGGCACGTCGCGGATCTCGTAGAACTGGGTCAGTGCTGCTCGCACGAGGTTCTGCTTGATGCCGGGATAGTGCACGTCGACAATTCTGTGCAGCGTGTCGACGTCGGGAAAGCGGATGTAGTGGAAAAAGCAGCGGCGCAGGAAGGCGTCCGGCAATTCCTTCTCGTTGTTGGAGGTAATGATGACGATCGGCCGCACGGTGGCGCGGATTGTCTCGCCGGTCTCGTAGACGAAGAACTCCATCCGGTCGAGTTCCTGCAACAAATCGTTGGGGAACTCGATATCGGCCTTGTCGATCTCGTCGATCAGAAGCACGACCTTCTTGCCGGCGGCGAAGGCGTCCCATAATTTGCCGCGCTTGATGTAATTGCAGATGTCGTTGAAGCGATCGTCGCCGAGCTGGCTGTCGCGCAGCCGCGAGACGGCATCATATTCATAGAGGCCCTGCTGGGCTCTTGTCGTCGACTTGACGTGCCATTCGATCAGCTCCAGGCCGAGCGCCGCCGCCACTTGCCTCGCAAGTTCGGTCTTGCCGGTGCCGGGCTCGCCCTTGACCAGCAATGGCCGCTCCAGCGCGATCGCCGCGTTGACCGCCACCATCAGATCCTTGTCGGCAACATAGGCTGCCGTGCCTTCGAAACGCATTTTTGCTCCCGGGTTCATCGCGCGACCCTAAGGACGGGGCCTTGGCTGTGCAAGCCGCTGCTGCCGGCATACGCTTGGTGAGGTCTTGCGCCGGCTTCACCAATTGCGTCGAATTAAGTCTCCAAGCATGTCATCTCTCTGGCGCTTGGTCTGCCGTCCGCCTATATTGGTGGATGACGGTCTGCGCTTCCCGGCAGGAGAACATTTTCCCCGGGGCCTTAATGATCCCTAGGGAGCTGTCCCTGGGAAGACCCGTGGGTTTTCTCATACGGCGCCCACCTACTTTGTAGGTTCCCGGGATCGCTCTCTCCACCGGTTGTGTGGATCGTCACTTACATTTTCAGCGGACCAAGCGGTAGAAAACGTCGTTCCCGAACCTTCGTCCCAGATCCGACTTTTCTATCCTGGCTCCATGACCTCCCCAAAAGACCTGAAAAAAAATCTCCGCAACGAAGCACTCGGGCGCCGCGATGCGCTCGATCCGTTCTGGCGGGTGGAGGCGGCGCTGGAAATGGCCGAGACGGCGCGAGACCGGATGACGGTCGAGCCGGGCCAGATCGTCTCCGGCTTCTGGCCGATGCGTTCGGAAGTCGACGTCCGGCCGCTGATGTTTGCCTTGCGCGAGAAGGGGGCAAGGCTCTGCCTGCCGGCCATTCTGGACAAGAGCACCATCGTCTTTCGCGAACTGGTGCGCGGCGCGCCGATGATCGACATGGGCTTCGGCACCGTCGGGCCGCATGACGAAGCCGAGGTGCTCGATCCCCAGGTGATGCTGGTGCCGCTTGCCGCCTTCGATGCGCGCGGCCACCGCATCGGCTATGGCGCCGGCTATTACGACCGGGCGATCGCGCGGCTGGTCGACAAGGGGCAGCAGTTGCGGCTGATCGGTATCGCCTTCGACTGCCAGGAGGTGGCCCTGGTGCCGGACGAGCCGCATGACATGATCCTTCCGGAAATACTCACCGAGAGCGGGTTGCGCCGCTTCGCGCCAGAATTGTAGATGGAGGAATGAGACTTCTCTTCCTCGGCGACATGGTCGGCAAAACGGGACGGACGGCGGTGTGGGAACAACTGCCCGGCCTGATCTCGGATTTCAAACTCGACTTCGTCATCGTCAATGGCGAGAACGCCGCCGGCGGCTTCGGCATCACCGAGGAGATTTTTCGCGAGACGATCTCGGCTGGCGCCGACGTCGTCACCACCGGCAATCATGTCTGGGACCAGCGCGACGCGCTGATTTTCGCGCCGCGCGAAGAGCGCTTCCTGCGTCCCTCCAACTTCCCGAAGGGTACGCCAGGGCGCGGCTCAGGCGTCTACATCGCCAGGAACGGCGCGCGCGTGCTGGTCGCCAACATCATGGGCCGGGTGTTTATGCATCCCGAGCTCGACGACCCGTTCCAGGCCGGCGAGCGCGAACTTGCCGCTTGTCCGCTCGGCGAGCAGGCCGATGCGATCGTCATCGATTTCCATGCCGAAGCGACCTCGGAAAAAATGTGCTTCGCCCATTTCGTCGACGGTCGTGCCAGCCTTGTCGTCGGCACCCACACGCATCAGCCGACTGGTGACCACCAGATCCTCAATGGCGGCACGGGTTATATTTCCGATGCCGGCATGTGCGGCGATTATGATTCCTCGCTCGGCATGGACAAGGAGGAGCCGCTCAACCGGTTTTTATCCAAGGTGCCGAAAGGCCGCTTCGAGGCGTCGACCGGACCGGCGACATTGTGCGGCGTTGGCGTCGACATTTCCGATCGTAGCGGCCTGACCGAACGGATCGCGCCGTTTCGCCGCGGACCGCGGCTGGAAGAAACGGCTCCATCCTTCTGGTCGTGACATTGATACAGGCGCTTGCAATACCCAATTGCCGGCGAAACTGCTCTAGATCGTAGAGGGGACGACCTCCATGCAGCTAGTCGAATTCCTGGCGCCGCATTTCGCCTTTGTCTCAGATCCGACCGCATGGGTCGCGCTGCTGACGCTGATCGTGCTGGAGGTCGTGCTCGGCATCGACAATCTGATCTTCATCTCGATCCTCACCAACAAATTGCCGGAGGCGCAGCGCGCGCGCGCCCGACGGCTCGGCATCTCCGCCGCGCTGATGATGCGGCTGATCCTGCTTGCCACCATCTCGATCATCGTCCAGCTGACGACGCCGATATTCACCGCTTTCGGCCATGGCTTTTCCTGGCGCGACCTGATCCTGATCGCCGGCGGCCTGTTCCTCGTCTGGAAGGCGACCAAGGAGATCCACCACACGGTCGATCTCGAAGATCACCAGGACACGATGATGGGCGAGACTCTGCAGCTTTCGCTGGCCGGCGCGATCTTTCAGATCCTGCTGCTCGACCTCGTCTTCTCGATCGACTCGATCATCACCGCGGTCGGCATGACCGACGAAATCGCGATCATGTACATCGCGGTGATCGTGGCGGTGAGCGTGATGATGCTGGCGGCCGGGCCGCTGGCCGATTTCATCGCCAAGAACCCCAGCATCGTCATGCTGGCGCTCGGCTTCCTGCTGATGATCGGCATGACGCTGATCGCCGACGGCATGGGCTACCATGTACCCAAGGGCTACATCTACGCGGCGATGGGTTTTTCGGCACTGGTCGAAGGACTCAACATGTTGGCGCGGCGGCGGAAGAAGGCAAAGTCCGGTGGCGGGCACTGAGGATGGCAGGCATCCCTGAGAGCCGCGCGTTCTAAGCCGCCGACACGCCTTTCGGATGACGGTCGCTGATCAGGCCAAGCGTCAGGCCGTGCTCGAGCCACGCCTTGGCGCCGGCGAGCACCAGCGCAAAGCCATCGGTCGAGCCGATCGCCTGGTTGACTTGCTCGTCGCCGCTGCCGGCAAAGCCGAAATTGCGAACCTCGACAAAGGTCGTTCCGCCCGGCATCTCGGTAAAAGTCCACACCACAGTGGTCGGCGGATCGCTCCATTGCATGACGATCTTCTCGTTCGGTACGATCTCGCTGACCATCACCGCCGTCGAGACGCCATACATGCGCCATTCCCAGCGAACTTTGTTGCCGCTGTCCAGCCTGTCGCTGCCATGGGTGAACCAGAATTTCGTCGTGATCGCGGGGTCAATGAAGGCTTCGAACACTTCGGCGACCGGCCGCCTTATCAGCATGCCGGCTTCGGCGGTCGGTGTTTCACGGATTTCCATATCGTGCTCCTTTTCATGAAGACGCCGCCTGTTCACCAGGCATCGGGTTCGCGCACGAGGTGAATGATGTTGGCCGGGTTGGTGATCCAGCCGCCGCGGAAGCCTTCACCCAGTGCTTCGATGGCGTCGCAGCGCACGACGCCGGCCTTGGCGAGATGCTCCGCAGCGGCCGGAAAATCCTCGGTGAACAGTTCCAGCCAGATCTCGGCCTGGCTCATCATCAGCGCCTCGTCGATCCACAGCCGATTGGGACCGAGTTCGAAGCCGATGGCAGGCGCTTTGGTCGTGAATGGCTTCAGGCCGATGACGTCGCGATAGAAGGCGATCGTTGCCTGGTATTGATGCGGCGGGACTTTCATCGCGATGTTGATGCCGCCGGTGATCTTCGCGGTCATTTTGGCTCCATTGCTCTCAGATATTGGTCTCGTTGGCCGGCTCGCCCTTCATCTCGCTGCGGTAATAGCCGTCGCGCAAATTGATGCCGTATTCGACATAGGCCTTCAAGCAGGCCAGCATCTGCGACCAGCCCTCGCAATTGAGGTAGGACTTCTTCAGGCCGACGGCGTCCTCCTGCCAGCCGGTCTCAGCGATGGTGACGAAGGTGCCACCGTCGTCGAGCGGTTCGAAATTCATCTCGATGCGGGTCTTGTAGGCCGGCTTGCCGTCGGCGTCGGTAGCGTCCCAGCGCAGCACGATGCGGCTGTCCCTGACCACCTCGTCGACCTCGACGGGAACCTTGCCCCACCAGACAACACCGGCGCCCGCTACCAGCGGCGCGCTGGCGCCGCCGATGGTAGTGAAATAGAAGCTGAGTTTCTTCGGGTTGACGACTGCGTCGAAGACTTCGGCGACCGGCTTGCCGATGCGCCCCGAAACTCTGAATCCAAGAGACATATCCACAGCTCCTTCCTTGAATGGATCAATGATATGTTATATAAATATAACATGTCAAGCCGATCGCAGGACGACAATGTTTTCAAGGCGCTGGCGCATCCGCGCCGGCGTGAGTTGCTGGACCAGCTGAAGAATGCGCCGCAGACCACCGGCATGTTGTGCGATGCCTTCCCCGACATGGACCGCTGCACGGTCATGCTGCATCTGAAGGTGCTGGAGGAGGCCGACCTGGTTGTGGTGCGCCGCGAGGGCCGCGAGCGCTGGAACCATCTCAACGCGCTGCCGATCAAGCACATCCACGACCGCTGGATCAGCCAATATGCCACGCATGCGATCAGCATCCTCGACCGGCTGAAATCCGATCTGGAGGGATGAACGGCCGCCGAAGCCTGCCATTTTCGGGTCTCAAAACCCTCACGCGTCCTCCGCCACGGCGCCGCTGGACGAATTGAGCCGATTTATCTATAAGCCGGCCATTCCGATATAGAGCGTCGTACGTCCGTCCGGACGCAGCAGGACGTTCTGAAATTTTGAATTCGAGCATTTTGCAAGACGCCGGGTGGTTCACTAGGCCGCAGATGCTCTAGCCGAGAAGACGACAGGGGTGCCATGGCTGGCCATTCACAGTTCAAGAACATCATGCATCGCAAGGGCCGCCAGGATGCGGTGCGATCGAAAATGTTTTCCAAGCTGGCGCGCGAAATCACCGTCGCGGCCAAGAGCGGCACGCCCGATCCATCGATGAACCCACGCCTGCGCCTTGCCGTGCAGAACGCCAAGGCGGTGTCGATGCCGAAGGACAATATCCAGCGCGCCATTAACAAGGCGTCGATGGGCGATGCCGAGACTTACGAAGCCGTGCGCTACGAAGGGTACGGGCCGGGCGGCGTCGCGCTGATCGTCGAGGCGCTGACCGACAACCGCAACCGCTCCGCGTCGAATGTGCGCGCTGCCTTCACCAAGGCCGGCGGGGCGATGGGCGAGACCGGCTCGGTGTCGTTCATGTGGGACCGCGTCGGCGAGATCTACTATCCGGTAGCGGCTGGCAGCGCCGAGAAGGTGATGGATGCGGCGATCGAGGCCCGTGCCGACGACGTCCAGTCGGACGAGGAAGGCCACACGATCTACTGCGCCTTCGAGAATCTCGGCGAAGTGTCGAAGGCGCTGGAAGGCGCGCTCGGCGAGGCTGAATCGGTGAAGCCGATCTGGAAGCCGCAGACCAATATCGCGGTCGACGAGGAGCGGGCACAATCGCTGATGAAGCTGGTCGCGACGCTCGAGGACGACGACGACGTGCAGAGCGTCTACGCCAATTTCGAGGTCGACGAGGAGACCTTGGCGAAGCTCAGCGCGGCATGACCGAACAGGCGCTGCCCCAGGTCCGCATCACCTATTGCACGCAGTGCCAGTGGCTGCTCAGGGCCGGCTGGATGGCGCAGGAGTTGCTGTCGACCTTCGGCACGGATCTCGGCGAAGTGGCGCTGGTGCCCGGCACCGGCGGCATCTTCACCATTTCCTGTAATGACACGCTGGTCTGGGACCGCAAGCGTGACGGCGGCTTTCCCGATGCCGCAAAGCTCAAGCAACTGGTTCGCGACGTAATCGATCCGGATCGCGATCTCGGCCATGCCGATCGCAAGAGCCACAAGTCAAAAGATCCCACGTCAAAAGACCCTGCCTGAGGGTCGTTCACATTTCTGCCCCTGCATTCACCGCCATGCCATGATGAAACAGCCCAGCGCGGCGATGGCGGTGATGGTGCGGACATGGTTCCACATCACCCAGTCCCTGAGATAGGTGGTCCACATAGCGGCGCCATTGGCGCTGGCCGGATCGACGGCAGCCAAGGCGTTGTTGAGCGGCACGTTGAAGATCATCGTCACGATCGGGTTGCCGACGAGATAGATCAGGGCGCCGGCGAGAAGCCAGAACGCACCCGGTTGGCTCAAGCCGATAAGAGCGCCTGCGGCGAGGACAAGACACACCAGCCCGGTGCCGAAAAGTGCGGTCATGAACATCGGCGTCACCGCAGTGACGTTGAGCGAATTCATGGCGGCGATGCCGCCCGCGGCCGGCATGCGGGCGAGGCCCGGCATGACGAAGCTGGAAAAGGCGAAGAAAACACCGCCGACGATGCCTGAACCAAGGGCAGCGACGAAGGTGAGGGTGGGAAGCAGTTTCATGATCATGTCAGTTGCTCCAGATGCCGGTTGAGGTGGTTTCGATTGCATAAGCGGAAAAGTCTTTTGGGGCGCGACCGATTTCCTTGCCCGCAAACGTGAGTAATCCTCATATTTGCAAAACGTGATAAACCCTCGTATTTTACGAGTCAAGCCAATTGTTGGCCAATTCGCCTGGAGACAGTGATGGAAGGCTCGACCGTATCGGGTTCACAGGATGGCCAGATCGCATCGCCGCGCCGGACGCCAAGCCAGCAGCGCAGCCGCGAGCGGGTCGAGCGGATGCTGGCCGCCGCCTCGGCACTGATCGCCGAGCAAGGCAGCGACGCGATGCGCATGGGCGAGGTGGCGAAGAGAGCCGGCGTGTCGATCGGCTCGCTCTATCAGTTCTTGCCGGACAAGCGGGCGATCATCTGGGCGCTGGCCGAGCGCTATACCGCAGAGAGCCAGGCCTGCATTGCGGCGGCACTGGCGGAGGTCAGTGACGCCGAAGGCCTATGCAGGGCGTTTTCGGAACTGGTGGATACCTATTACGCGCTGTTCCTGGCGGAGCCGGTGATGCGCGACATCTGGTCGGGCACGCAGGCCGATAAGGCGCTGCGCGACCTCGAACTTGCCGACAGCCGGGCCAACGCCGAATTCCTCACCGCCGTGCTGAAAAAGCTGCGGCCGTCTGCCGATCCGGCGGCGCTGGAAACGACGGCGTTTCTTATCTGGCAGATGGGCGAGGCCACCATGCGGCTGGCGATCTCGGTCGAGCGGCAAGAGGGCGACAGGCTGGTTGCCGCCTACAAGCGGATGGCGCTGCGGGAACTGGTGGACCGGTAGGGCCGCACCCCGGCAACAAAAAACCCGCCTCGACGGCGGGTTTTCGATGTACGAAAGATCGCTTGGCTTAAAGGCCGAAACCTTCGAAGCGCTTCTTGAACTTCGACAGGCGGCCGCCGCGGTCGAGCAGGGTCTGCTGGCCGCCGGTCCAGGCCGGATGGGTGGTCGGGTCGATATCGAGGTTCATCGTATCGCCTTCCTTGCCCCAGGTCGAACGGGTCATGTATTCGGTGCCGTCGGTCATGACGACCTTGATGGTGTGGTAGTCGGGATGGATGTCGGTCTTCATGGTTCTGTTCCTGGCTTGCCGGGTGCTGCCGACGGGCTAAAGCCTGCGTCGATGCGCCCCTTTTTAAAACTCGAAGCCGCAGCTATTGAGGAGCCACGGCTTCTAAAACGGTCGGCGAGCCTATACATCAGCCGGAATTGAATCACAAGGCCGCGGCAAGCGCATATTGATCGCGCAAACCCCAAAGGGCCAAAGGAAACGGTCATGGCGAACATCAGCGGCGATGCAGACGAGCGCAGGCGCTCGCTGAGACCGCTGCAGCGCCTGTTTCCCTACATCACCCATTACCGCAAAATGGTCATCGGCGCGATCGTCTCGCTGGCCGTCGCGGCGGCGACGACGCTGGCGCTGCCGCTGGCCGTGCGGCGGATGATAGACCACGGCTTTTCCGCTTCCGATTCCAGCTTCATTGCCGAATATTTCGCCATGCTGGTGGTGATGGCCGCCGTGCTGGCGGCGGCGTCAGCCAGCCGCTACTATTTCGTCATCACGCTGGGCGAGCGCGTCGTTGCCGATATCCGCCGCGATGTCTTTGCCCACGTCACGACACTGTCGCCCTCCTTCTTCGACACGGCCCAGTCGGGCGAGATCGTCTCGCGGCTCGCCGCCGACACGACACAGGTCAAATCGGCGGTCGGTGCTACCGCCTCGGTGGCGCTGCGCAACGTCATCCTCGGCCTCGGCGCCGTGGCGATGATGGTCTTCACCAGCCCAAAGCTGTCCGGCCTGGTCATCGCAGCTATTCCGGTGATCGTGCTGCCGCTGGTCGCCTTCGGCCGCTCGGTGCGGCGGAAGTCACGACTGGCACAGGACACGCTGGCCAATGCCACCGCCTATGCCAGCGAGCAGATAGGCGCGGTGCGCACCCTGCAGGCCTTCACCAACGAGAAGCTTGTCACCGGGTATTTTTCATCCGCCGTGGAAGCAGCGTTCGAAGCGGCGCGGGCCTCGATCTTTGCTCGCTCCTTTCTCACCTTCTTCGCCATCTTCATGATCTTTTCCTCGGTGGTGGCGGTGCTTTGGTTCGGCTCGCGCGACGTGCTCGAGGGTACGTTGTCGCCGGGCACGCTCGGCCAATTCCTGCTCTATTCGGTGTTCGCCGCCGGGGCGCTCGGCGCCCTTTCGGAAGTCTGGGGCGAACTTGCCCAGGCAGCGGGCGCTGCCGAACGGCTGACCGAGATCCTGGCCGAAATGCCCGCGATCCAGGCGCCCACCGATCCGAAACCGCTGCCGGCGAAAGCGAGAGGCGCAATCAGCTTCGACGATGTCTCCTTCTCCTATCCGGCCCGGCCCGACCGCGCCGCCGTCCACGGCCTGAGCTTTCAGGTCAAACCCGGCGAGACGGTGGCGATCGTCGGGCCGTCGGGCGCCGGCAAGAGCACAGTCTTTTCGCTACTTCTGCGCTTCTACGATCCGGAGGCCGGCAGGATCGTCATCGACGGCGTCGATTTGCGCGAGGGCGATCCGGCCGCGATCCGCGCGCGCATCGCCATCGTGCCGCAGGACGTCACCATCTTTGCGGCGAGCGCGCGCGACAATATCGGCTTTGGCCGGCCGGGTGCCAGCCAGGCCGAGATCGAGGCGGCGGCGAAGGACGCGCTTGCCGACGAGTTCATCCTGAGGCTCGAAAAGGGCTATGACAGCCAGGTCGGCGAGCGCGGCGTGACGCTGTCGGGCGGCCAGCGCCAGCGTGTGGCGATCGCCCGCGCCATTTTGCGCGATGCGCCGATCCTTCTGCTCGACGAGGCGACCTCGGCACTAGATGCCGAAAGCGAGACGCTGGTGCAGACGGCGCTGGACCGGCTGATGCAGGGCCGCACCACGATCGTCATCGCCCATCGGCTGGCAACAGTGCTGAAAGCCGATCGCATCCTGGTCATGGATGGCGGCCGCATCGTCGAGGAAGGCACGCATCAGAGCCTGGTCGCCAAGGGCGGCATCTATGCGCGGCTGGCCAAGCTGCAGTTCGAAAGCGGGGCGAATGCTTTCAGGGGCGCGGCGGAGTAGCATCGCTAGCCTGTTCCATCCCGATGAAATCGGGATGAGGCTCCATCTTCTTGTTTGACCATGATCTTTTCCGAAAACCGGCATCCACTTTTCGGGGTCATGGTCCCCAGCGGCCGCCGAGATTCTTCAGCTACCGAAAGCTCGGCGTTTACCGCGTCGATAGGCGATGAACAGTGGAACGCCGACAAGCAACGACAACAAAAGCATGCTGGCGATGGCCTGTCGCTGCTCCTTAGCTGGATCGCTGAGTTGCACATTGGCTGGCGGCTCTTCATAGGTAAAATCGTACTGCCACCGTATTTCGTCTGCGACGTCATCGACGGTTTTCAGGTAGTCGGCGATCGCCTTGGCCGGCACTTCAGTCGCCAGCGTCTGAAAGTTCCATTCAACCTGAAATTGGGTAGGTGTGTTGGACCAGGACACCTTGAGCGACATGTAGGGCGTCACGATGTTTCTCATCGACTCACCGGAGAACCTCGCCTTGAGGTTGCGCACGGTCACCTTGTGACGCCGGTAGAGCCGGGAGCCGAGGGAGATAGGCCCGGTACGGCCGACGATTGTCGGGGTTGCAAGAGAGTTGCCGAGATCGGCCGCGCGGATCGGAAAATTCTTTGCCAGATCGTTGGCCGCCAGCGCCTCCGCCGGCAAGCGATAACTTTCCTTCACGCTCACTATGTTGCCGTCGCGGCGATCCACGACTTCCGGCTTGGCGACGGTTTGGATGCCCGGATATTGCTTGTTGTAATATTTCAGGTAGGTGTCCGACACCTCGCTCAGTGACCGGCTGGCCAAGTTGCCGCGCATCCAATCGGCATCGGCGTCCTCATATGTCGAGAAGACCGTCAGCACGAGGGGATCGCCCGGTTTCCGCGGAAAGTCGAATTCCTCCGCGATCTGGATCGATGGGCTGGTAAGCTCCGGACTCGGCATCTTCTCCAATCCGCCGGTGCTGGAAAGCGGCAGCGCGAAGCCGTAGTCGGGCTGCGCGAGATTGTGCGCCTTGCCTCCCTGAAGATAGTTCGTGGCGTCCAGCCAATATGTCTTTGTTCCGATCCTTGCCTTGACGATGGCATGGTCGAAATCGCGAACCGCCGGCAGATGCTGGTCCAGGGCCCGCCCCTCGTCGAGGTCGGCCAAGGCAACCTCGGCAGCAATGCCAAGCCGCACAAGCGAAGAAACGAGCAGCAGTGCCTTGTCCTTGCAGTCACCAAACCCGCTAAGGATGACCGTCGCGGGGTCACGCGGAATGTGGGAGCCGGCACCCATCGACAGGCTTACATAACGGATCTGGCCCTGTACCAATCGCATTGTCTCGACCATCCGGTCTTCGGGCACTGGATGCCGGAGAGCGATGTCGTCAAGCTTTGCGGCGAATGCCGAGGGAAAAACGGTCGCTGGCTTGTAATAGGGCGCAACAGCATCGACCACACTTTGCCAATTCGCGGTCGACGCAACATCGATAGAGCCCCAGCCTGGATACGTCACGGGCAGGTTTTCTTCGACATTGACCGGTTTCGGATTTGGAATTTCCCACAGATAGGTCGTGTCCGGCCCTGTCGAGGAGATCGCAGGTTTGAGTTGGGTTCCCCTTGCCTTGATCTCGAGCGGCTGGCCCGAAGGCCAAATGATGCTTGTGCGGATCAGCGCCACCGGCTCTTCCCATTCGGCGGAGAAGTTCTTGAAGAAAAGATCCTTACCGACGAGCGGCGTTATCTCATAGGTCGATCCGTAGTCGACGATGTCGCCGGCGCGCACGTCATCGATGTTGACATGGGCCGTCAGCCAGCCATCGAAGACGCCTTTCTCGGCGTCTCTTTCCCTGCGGAAGATATCGAATTCGACGTCTCCCAGCCGGTCCAAAACGGCGCCATCGCGGATGATGTGAAGATGGTTGAGCGTAACCTTGTGCCGGGACGGATCGAACTGCAGATCGATACTTGCGCCCCGATCGAGGCCGGGACGGTCGACGATTTTATAGACGGTGCGCGAGTACTCGACATAGCCGCCGGCGCGATACTTGATCTGATCGTCCGAGAGCAGCCATGAAACGCCATTCTTGATTTGATCCGATCGGGTGGGATCGGCAGCCGGAATATCAACCTGCTTTACCCAGCTTTCTGCCGGACCCTTGAGAACCATGTCGTCGGACATGGCGGGAGAACTCAGGCCGATCAATAAGATGAAAAATACCAGGCGGGGCCAGAAAGACTTCACCCTACGAAAACTGTAACAGGCAGACATCTATGCGCGCCCAACTTGCAAGAAGTCCTTTTTCAGAGGCTTTCCCACCAAAGTAAAGGCCCGTTTCGGGATTTCTGCAGTCTCCTCAGCAAGAACCACTAATAGACGAAGGGGCTCAGTTCCCGTACCGCTTCTTCAGGTGATCGGTGAAATGCACGGCATTGAGCTTTTCGCCGGTGGCGCGTTCGAGCAGTTCCGGCGTCGACCAGCGCGAGCCTTGCGACCAGATCCTTTTGCGGCGCCAGTCGTTGATCGCGGCGAAATCTCCCCTGGCAAGGTCTTCGTCGGCTGAAGGATGATCTCGCGTCAGCGCCGCCCATTGCTGCGCCGCCATCATGGCGCCCAGCGTATAGGAGGGGAAATAGCCGAAGGCCGCACCCGGCCAGTGGACGTCCTGCATCGGACCATCAGCCGGATTGCCCGATGTCGACAGGCCAAGATAATCGCGCATCTTGGCATCCCAGGCTTCGGGCAGGTCGGCTGCTTCCAGCCGTCCCGAGACAAGCTCCTGTTCCAGCTCGTAGCGCAGGATGACATGCAGCGGATAGGTCACCTCGTCGGCGTCGACGCGGATCAGGCCGCGCTCGACCCGGTGCACATGCGGCAGGATGTCGTCGATCGTCCAGCTCTCACCAAGGTGCCTTTCGACCACCGGCAGCGCCCAGCGCCAGAACTCCGGGTTGCGGCCAATCTGCTTTTCGACGAACAGGCTCTGGCTCTCATGGACGGCCATGCCGCGCGCTCTGCCGAGCGGCCAGTGCGCCCATGCCTTCGGCAGGTTCTGCTCGTACAGCGCATGGCCGGTCTCGTGCAGCACGCCCATCAGCGCCGACAGGAAATCCGAGGTCTTGTAGCGGGTGGTGATGCGCACGTCGCTCGGCACGCCGCCGCAGAACGGATGGTGCGAGACCGACAGCGAACCATGGGTGAGATCGAAGCCGACCGCTGCCATCATGGCGAGGCCGAGTTCGCGTTGCTTGTCGATCGGGTAGCTGCCCGATAGCGGCTTCAGCGGACGCCTCGCCAGCCGCGCCTCCTGCACCGCCAGCGCCTCCGGCACGAAGCCTTTCAGGAATGCCTTCAACTCGGCAAACACCGGCGTGATGTCGGCGGCGCGGTTACCGGGGTCATACTGCTCCATCAGCGCGTCGTAGGGCTCGAGCCCGAGCACCTCGGCGCGAAGTGCTGCCTCCTCGCGCACCAGCGCCACGACGCCTTCCAGCGCCGGCAGGAAGCCAGTCCAGTCGTTCTTGGCGCGCAGGTCGCGCCAGAGCTGCTCCGAGCGCATGCGCGCGGTCGTCTGGCGCTCGACGAACTCGACCGGCAGGCAGGTCAGGTTGGTGTATTGCCGGCGGAATTCCCTGACCGCGGCTTGCTGCTCTTGGTTCAGCGCTTCCCGCTCGGCCGCCGCGATCCAGTCGGCGATCTCGGGCGCAGTCGCTCGGGCGTGGTGCATGCCGGCCAGCGCCGACATCGCCTCTGCGCGTTTCTCGCCGCCGCCGACCGCCATATGGGTCGCCTCGTCGGCGCCGAGGATGGCGAGCGCATGTTCCAGCGCTTCGAGCTTGTGGCCGAGGTCGTCGAGTTTTTGAAAGGACATGGTGGGGTTCCGCTGATTTGACGGCGGGAAAAGATACCAATGCAAAAGTGTTGGCAACCCCTGAAGGCCGTCTGCGATCGACGCATTGATTGCCGGCTGCAACGGCCGAAAGGCATCTTGCGGAAGCGGCGGCGCGCGTGATCAATGTCGTCTGGCGGCGGCAGACCGCGATGGGAAGACGAAACATGATCGCCAATGTGCTGGTCGGGCTGGTGGCCGTGATCCACCTCTACATCGTCTATCTGGAGATGGTGCTGTGGGACACGCCGCGCGGCCACATGGCGTTCAAGCTGACGCCGGAATTCGCCAGTGTCTCGAAAGTGCTTGCGGCCAATCAGGGGCTTTACAACGGCTTTCTCGCAGCCGGGCTGATCTGGGGGCTTTACCTCGGCGAAGCCGGTTTCCAGTTCAAAGTCTTCTTCCTGCTCTGCGTCGCGGGGGCCCGCCGGTAGAGACCCGGGCCCGGGGGGGGGGGAAAACAGTATATGAAGAC